>NZ_VUNS01000001.1:300000-503493 GCF_009695545.1 Victivallis lenta
CGGCTTGCTCCATGAGGAGTTTGATACGCTCTGATTTTGGAAGAACAGAGAGCTTATATTCCAAGGCAGCAAGCATACGTTCTTCTGCATTGGCCGCGATAGCGGCCATTGCAGAGGTCATCTCAAGTTGGGTTTGAGCATCTTCAAGTTCAGCTTCGGCAGCTTGCCGAAACGGAGTTTCCCACTGCGGAATTTGGGTGCATCCAGTAAGCAACAGAATCGGCAGGATGGAAAAATATTTCACGATTTACCTCTCGTTGGGCAGTTTATATTGTTTCTTCGGCGGACACTTCGGATCGTGGAGAATTTTCAGCAGTTCAAAGTTTTTCAGCTCGACAAAGTTTGAGTTTCCCGCTCCTTGATAGAGGATCGTGAAATATCCTCCGAGGAAGAAGCTCGGAGCGTAGAGAACCAATTCGCCATCGATGTATAGACGGAAGATTTTTGAAGTCTGGAGCATTTCGACCTTGTGGAAGCCGGAAGTGTCTTTCGGCTGTTTGACCGGTTTGATCTGGAATTTGCGTTCACCGTTCTCAGCTTGATACTCCAGCGGTTTCAGCGTCAATTTTTCTCGGGTTTTCAGCAATGTCCATTGGTAAAACGAACGGTCGAAGCCTTTAGTGTTTAGAGCGGCGACTTGAAATATCAGCAGGTCTTCGAGCTTGGAATAGTCTATTTCGAAGCGAATCGTATAGGCATAATCCAACGGCAGCATCAACCGTATGCCGCCCTCGGCATTGGCGTAGAGGCGAAGCGTGTTGCCGGACAACCAAAAGTTTCTGGAATGAATGTTCTGCCACTCTTTTCCTGAAAAACGGTTGAATACCACCTCCTGACTGCGGGGAGCGAAATCCAGTTTATGCGGAGAATATTTACGGAATACCGGATCAACGTAGCCGGTTTGGGATGAGTCCGTCTCGGGATCGTTTGCATCGACATTCAAAGAAAAGTAGGTGCGGTGTTGGATTTCTCCGAGCTCCAACGGTTTCTCCGGAGAAAACGGTAAAACAATTTTCGGTTTCAGAAGCAACCAAGCACCGCCGAGTATAATCGAAAACAGCAAGCCGATTCCCCAATAACGCATTCTGAAAAGCGTACTCCATAAGCGTTTTTGCCGTGGAATGCCGTTGGTCAGGGCATTTCTGAACTCTCCGGCTGTTTTGAAGCGCAATGAGGGGTTCTTGTTGCAGGCAGTCAGAATCACTTCGTTCAGATGGCTGTATTCATCGTTCAGCAATGAAAGCGGAAACGAGGGATACTCCTCCACATTGTTGCCGGTCAGACAGCAGTAGAGAACCTTGCCGAGAGCATAGAGGTCGTCGGCATTGCTCCTGCCGCCGGAACCGGATTTCAACCGCTCCGGGGGGATGAAACCCAATGTGCCGCCCAGACTCAGCGATTGCGAAACGGAACGTACCAGACCGATGTCGGAAAGCTTGGGTTCGTTATGGACATAGAGAATGTTTTCCGGCTTGATGTCCCGGTGAACCAATCCGGCTTGATGCAGAGTTTCCAACCCGGAGAGCAGTTTTTCTCCCAACTCAACGGTTTCGGCGGGAGTGAAACGCTTTTTTCGGTTCAGCAAATTCCCAAGCGTTGCCGGAACATAAATTTCGTCAGAGCTGAGATTATCGGCAAGCTCCATCGTGTAATAAAGAGTATTCCCGATTTCCCCGATATGGAAAAGCCGGATCAGGTGCGGAGAATCGGCAGTCCGGGAATAACAGCGGAGTCCGGCGAGTTCTTTTTCGATCTGTTCCGACTTTTCGATCGTTTTCAAGGCGACAAGAGCCCCGGCACGGTTACGGGCGATCCATACCTCGCCATAGGCTCCATGCCCGCATTTTTTCAAAATCTCATAGTCGGGAATATCGATCATTTTTTCGGAAGCACTGCTCCGATTTTTGCGCCGGGATATTGTTTTTTCGCCAACTCCCTGGCTTGTGAAACATTCCTCGCAGAAATCTCCACCTTGACCGTGCCGCTCTTCTTCGTCATTACGGTCACGATATAGGTCTGTTGACCATGCTGATTGCTTCTGGCTTCGGCAGCTGGAACAGTCAGACAGATACTCAATCCGGCAACAACAGAAAATATGATTTTTTTCATGGCTTACACCGTTGATTTATGTTCTTTCATTTCATCATGAAATATATCACAGAGGCGATGATACTCCAGCGGATTTTCCGGAATGTCCATCTTTTGTTCTGATTTTTTCAAATCAAGAATCAACATGTCATCCAACCTCAAGCGAGTCAGGCGTTCCCGGCAACGATGACAATGCAGAAGGTGTAATCGGCAAAAAGTGCGACGAAACCATGACATGGCATGATTCCGGTATTGGTCGAGTTCGAAGATGGTATAGTGCATGATTATTCCTCCTCCCGCAATTGATTGACGATTTTTCGGAGTTTGGCAAGCGCCCGGCTCTTGGCGACATAAACCATATTGACCGGGATTTTCAGGAATTTCGCCACTTTTTCCGGGGATTCTCCTTTGATCGCATAAAATTCGAACGCCTGAAAAGTGGAGTCCTCCAGTTGAAGTCTCAACTGCTTCATCGCCAGCGTCAGGATATGTTGCCGCCACTCCTCCTGCCAGCGGTCGTGGTCATAGGCTTCCAACTCCACTGCTTCGCAATCTACCTCATTTTTGCGCCGCTGACGAATGATGTTCAACGCACAATGATAAATCATCACCCCGAGATAGTCACGGAATTTTCCCTTGGAACGGTCATAGACGAAACTTTTGCTCCGGTCGAAAAAGCGCAGCATGACCGACTGAACCAGCTCGTCGATTTCGGCGACGTTGAGCTTGTAGTCCCGCCCACGTACCACGATCAGCGGACGATAGGTTTTATAGAACTCATGCCACGAAACCTCGTCACCGCTGCAAATTGCCTCCAATAATGATTTTTTCGTCGTATACGCCATTCAATTCGTGCTTTACTGCATTTTGCTGATGAACTGTAATATACTGTTACAGGCCGAAAGATCTCATTTGGTTTGTTTTCTAAAATTTGTCTGAATGATTATTTATTTCTCTCTTGAGGTTCGAACGACAGGTCTCAAGCCATATCGCAATTAAAATCAATATAACCGAAGTGATTCCATTTTTCAGAAAGATACTTAGGTGATTGATAAAGTCTCTGGAGTTTTTGACGTGACGTATGATCTCAGATGTGTTTGATAACAATTGAGATGTATTTTGAGCTGTAGCATAGGAGCTATCCCCCACTGATACGCTTGAACTATATGCATTTGCCCCGGTCCTTCCAGAAGAATAACCGCTACCTCCAGTTGGCGACACTTTTGTTTTATTTGCTCCTGCGAAAGCATATCCGATAAAAACAATTGAACCGGTAATTAAGATCACTTCTAGAGTATAGAGAATTTTATTCCAATTCTCTATGCTGAATCGCACAAGCTTTTTTCCCAGTTTTACTGTTGCATTTACAAAAATACCGGTAAGTTCTTTTATGCTGCAATCGGTTAATTTCTTTGCAGAAGATATTTCTTTTGTGATCTTATTTCCAGAATTTTCCCGGGTCACAATAATCTCCGCATTGCATTTGGGACATTGAGTATCCATTCCCTCCCAATCATCCTCGGCTTCAAGTTTTGCATTACAACTGACACATTTAAAATAGAATGACATTTCTTTTTCTCCCCGGTCGTTTCTTAAGGTTATTTATGGTAAGAAATCAAGTGTCCCGCCGTAAGTTTTAAGCGGCGGTGCGAATATTTTTTGCTCGAACGTATTCAGCATCATATATTCCACATGTTGAAGGACCCGATGATAAGCACGTATCACGACTTCGCCCTGAGTGTAGCTTAATGTTACAGAAATATCCTCCTTCACAAACATGAGAAATCCCCAATCACCCGGCGTTTCAGATATAAAATCCGGTTTACCGAATTTTTCAATCAGCATCTCTTTGAGTTCCTGAAGATTATGCTGATCATTTTCAAAGAAAACGGCAATGGAAAGCAAGCGCCTTGCCAGAAATTTAAGTTTGGTCCGAAGCGCCCGGTTGGAGAATTCCGGATTACGCCCTACCCGGACGCAATCAAACAGCCCGTTCACGCTGACAATATTATACTCTCTGGTATCACGGCGCCAAGTTTCATTCGCCGCTTTGTTGGCTTCATTCATCTCCATTCCTAAACGAAATCCGAAAATCTCATAGGAAGAACGTGGAAACGTATAAAGCGGAGAAATTCTCCACGGCCCCCAAAAGGGTACATTGTATTTCGCCAGCCCTTCGCATTCGCCGCAATACTCGTGTAAAGGCGGGTTTACCCCTCTTCCGGTTCCCGGAATCGGAACTTTTCCAGTGCCACCGCATTGCGGACAGGTGAACTTGTTTCTCCTTTTCTTCTGCAGTAATTGAAAAATCTGTTCAGCGGAAGAAATTTCCTCAGCCGTCAATTGAATCGGGCAGGCATGAATAAAACAGGAAATTGCGGCAAAAACCCTCAGCTGCTGTTCCAGAATGCGTTGGATAATCGATAACGATGCCCGGTAATTGAAATGTGTTTTGAAGTCCGTCTGATAAAAATGACTGTAGCAATAAAGGTAATTACTGATGTTCTGGTAGTCGTCGATCGGGTGTGGTTTGAGCCAAGGCCAATACAACCGCCACTTATAATGAGGAGTGGTCACTTCGTTCAGGCATAATCGTTTCAGCTTCTCAAATTTCTCATAACAGGCAAGGTCCTTTTGCTGGGCGATTTCATCGAAAAGCTCGAAGTCATTAAGATCGATATGGTCGATACGCAAAGCAAAACGGCGAATCAATTTCAAATCCAAGGTGCCGGGAGCAAAGCGTGTGCCAGCCAGAATATCGGCACTAGCAGTCAGTTTCCGAAGGTAGGTGGAAACACCGACGACCTCAAAGCTGTCGTTCAGAACCGGTCCCCCAGAATTGCCGGGAACAATGGAAGCGCTGATTTCGATTTCATCGGGTCCGATTCCCAATAACTTGCCATCCGCCTTCACGATCACCCTCTCACCGAGACTGTCGCCGTATGCGGTGATGCCTGAACCGATCTTATTTCCTGACACATCGGGAGCTATTTTCAGAAGCGGCAAATCCTCCGGCAATGATTTCACTTCGAGAATAGCTAGATCACGAATTTTTCCGATCAATGCCGATTGGATTTCAAAGCGTTCCTGATTTACATTGGTTACTTCCGGCTTCCTCATTAAGGCGAAAACATGAGCGTTGGTAATAACGACGGGCTTCCCCCACAGGCTTACCAGAAAACCACTGCCACGGGAATTGGAATCACCGATCAGGATCAAGGCACGGTTCAGGTTGGAGTCGTCAATCGGAAGAAGCTGTGAAGGACCGGGTGATCTCTGTGCTTTCCGTAATTCTTCCAGAAAAACTCCGGCGTTTTCAGCGGACAGAATCGTTACCGGGCTTGCCAACAAATTACCTCCAAGCATAATACAGGTAATTCCCAACGCAACTCTTCTTTTTATCATTATCTTGGCTCCTGCTGTTTTGGCATAAAAGAAGGCACATCTTAAGAAGTGCCCTCGCCAACGCCTACCACAGCGTACAGAAAAACACCAGTCAAGATGTGCCAAAATATGGACACACCAATCGTGCGTTTTTCTGTTGACGTCATGTTGAAGTGGTAGTTCAGGCGAGGACGTCGATCTTCAGTTGTAAAAATTACGATTTATTTACTTCGGTTTCATTTCCTCCATTGATTAGGATAGCCCTAATTTACTTCAGAAACCTACCGAATGCAAATAAAAACTGATCTCAACGTTCTCTTTTTTCATAACGTCTTGCTGTTTCAATGCTGACGAGGACTCAAACAAGTCTTCAGAATGTGATACACAGGAACTTTCGACATTCTTGCATCATATTCGCAAAAATAATGGTTTTTATATTCGATAACATCCCCCAATAGTTGTGTTGGGATATTGCTGTTGAGCGATCAGCCGTGCCCGAGCCATATCGACCGCCTCAATGATGGTTTCGAATACCGTGGTGCGAGTTTGGACGACAACCTTGAATTTCATGAAAAATCCTCCTTGGTTTGTGTCGTCTACAGATAATCCCAATTGGCTAAATTTCAAGTCTTGTATTGAAGATAAATCATTAATAAATAACGATATATACAATTATTAAAAACAAGGGTGATCCGGGGCATTCTGGGAGCGATTGCGATTCTGACGATAAAATAATCATAAGAGCTGTTGATCACGCCCAGAATCGCCCCGGGATGGCTTTATGGCTTTGAGAAAACGAAATCGATAAGTTCTTGTTGTTTCTGGCGGGCTTCTTCCGCATCTCCATCGTTCAAGGCGGTGATTTCACGATATTGCTGGTATTCTAATTCTCTCCCGATCATTTCAGTTATCGTTCTGGATAAAATTCGATACTCACTGTCATCATCTGCCCTTCTGAGTTTCTTGATAGCATCCTGGGCTGATTCTTCATCGTCGAAAGCATAATATTTTAATCCTCTTCTCTTATCAGAAAAAAGGGCAAAATATTGTTTCCCCTCACAGAAGGTCAAGAAAAAATCATTGACCATTTCCCAACCGATTCGATGAAATTGCTCTGTATATCCAGCATCAATGAGTCCTCTTATTACGAATCCAGCTTCTTTGATGAACTCTGAAATTGCTCTATTTCTTTTCATGGCATCCCTCCAACATTTTTTCAATTATCGCTTCTTCGTAGTAAATTTTCTTACCTAATTTGATCTTCGGCAAATTCCAACGACGGAGTGTTTGGCTCACAACTCCCAAGCGTTTTGCTGCTTCTGAAGCCGACAATAAATAACCATTCGCATTCTTTAACATTTTTTGCCCCTTACTGGCGTTCATTCGCCATCAATAAAGAAAAAATATAAAAAAATGTTAACATTGGGTGTTTTTCTGCTCAAAGGGAATTAAGAAATCATATTTTCAGAAAGTTGTTTTTCCAAAAAATTTCTTCATGCGGGCTGGATTTTATGGAAAAATCATAGCCGCAAGGATAAACAATAGGTTGTCTTCTCTGCTTGACTCTATATATTATGACTGATAATAGAATGCGCTTGAATCAACTTAGGTGAAAAAATGAATCGACATGCTCCGTACAGTGCTGATTATACTTGGGATATTATCAGCGGTATTCCTCGCAGTCGTAATCCATTTTTTCATGAAGAGCGCCTTGAAGAGCCGATTGGGAAAAAATCGCCTCAATTAATTGTTGTTGCTCCTCATAGGGATCTATTCCATGAGTATGTCAGCAGAGAGAAGATTTTGCATGTATGGGCAATTATGACTGAACTTGCCCCATGGCATCAGTATATGATTCGAACGCAATTTCCTCAACGCTTATTGGAACTCCAAACCTCTTTGAAATGGACTCCGAACCTTTGGATTGGGGTACCGTTGAGAACGTCTAGGGATGTGGAGCTGTTGGAAATATTGAAATCATTACCGATAGTCGTGAAATTTGCGACACTCCTTCCTCCACGGGAAGATTTGTCTTTTCTCGATTTTTCTGGACTCGATTGGGTCATTGCTGGCGGCAGTGAGGATCAGCGTTTGAAAATCTGGTATCATGATGATTGGATCGAAGCACTTTATCAAAAAAGCCGAGAACAGAAAATTCCGTTTTATTTTGCTGAGGCGGGAAAATATGTAGAAACGAATCGAGATCGAACTTACCATTTTTCAGAAGTGCGACAACTTCCATTTAAATCGGAATGGATTGATTATTACCGTCAACTGGATAAGGTTCTAACGATCAGTGATGGTGAATCATGGGGATGGCGGGAACCATTTCCCGAAACTATGAAAACCGTCCGTCAACGTCGTCAACGTTCAATAGCGACGAATCAACAACCGGTTATCCCGGAAGTAGTAGAAGTGTCTAATTCCGCAGAACAACCTACTCTCTCTTTGGAACAACAGCGAGAGGCGTTGACGCAGTTGGAACAAATTATCAATAAGAGTGTCATCGGATATTTCGCAACCGGGGAGGCATTGGCAAAAATTCGGGATGAAAAATTGTACAGAGCTGCTGGATTTCGTTCTTTCTCGAAATATTGCAAAGAACGTTTCAGCATGAGTCGAATTCATGGGTATCGCTTAATTGCACAATATCACATGAATCAATTTTTCGTAACCCATGGGTTACATATTTTACCGGAACGCCAAACTCGATTACTGCGTGGAATTCCTCCCGAAGAGGCGCTGACATTGGTTAAGGACGCTCAAAATACAACAGCAGAAGGCTTCTTGAGCTTCAACGATAGTTTGGAATCGGCTGTTGAGGAATATCGGCAAAATCATATCCGACAATCCTCCAATGACATTGCCTCGGATGGAACATTCTACTGCCGAACCTTGAAGCGGCGAGTCCAATACTGTGAGTCCATCCCAACCATGATTGCGGAATTGTCCATGGGAAAACTTGATCTTGCGATCAAGCTGGTTGCCGAATTTTCAGAAATTGAACATTTCGGCAAGTTGGATAAGGCAGCCATTGTCGAAGCTGTCCTTGCCAAACACGGAGAAACAGAAATCGCCGAGTTCGGCAAGGCAATGGGAATGAATTCCATTGAGCTCAATTTCAACGTTGACGAACTCGGCTTTTGAACTATTTTGCTTCTACGATGCAATCGAATCCCATATAACGACAGTAAACGCTCTGCATGACCTCTGCGGCTCGATTTTGAGTATGGCGTGGCACAATCACAGAATCATGGACGGGAAGCGCCGGGATGCCTTCCTGAGCCAATACAGAGAGGATGTGGAGCATCATTTCTCCGTCCAAACGTTGAAGAAAAATCCCGCAGTCGCTGCCGAAATAGCGTTGAATCACACGATGGCGTTCCATAAGTTCAGAGATTAGGATTGACCATTTAGGTTTATATTCATGGATGCAGTCCAAGAGTTTTAAGTCTCTTGGAGAAAGAAGAACCTTGTGCTTGAGTGTATAAACTGTATCAGACATTGATCTGATTGTATAACAAACACTCTTAGCGTTGAGTAATCGAAGCATGAGCGTTTTATATAGCGGTCTTAACTCTGCTGATAATCCAGAATAGGGGTCTTCTTTGATTTGGACACCCATAATGGCATATAGCATCGAAACATGCAATCCCTTGAAATCCAATTCAACAGTTGCTTCCTCATTAATTGTTATTGTTTTTCTCTGTTCTTGTGAAAGTCCTTGCCATCCTATACCCTTCTGAGGAATAGAATATAAACGTCCTCCACATGAAAAACTACTTCTTGAAAATATTGCTGATATTCTAGGATATAGATTATCATTTGTCCCTAGTAATGGATATGATTTATTATTTATATAAGGAATATCATTAGGATTATTATATATATTATATGGATTAATAAGTTTATGTTCATATTTATTAATATATTTAAATGTATTAGATTTATAGAGTTCATTGATAAAAATAATTTTTTCAGAAAAAAATTTGGAAATTTTATTTTCGGAAAAATCGATTTCATTACCTTGGTTATCATGAAGAATTACCGATTTTATTGTTTTTAGGACACGAAAATCAGATGGTTTCAACGTTCGAAAATGATATTGTAAAATCTTCGTTGCCCAATATCGACTGGTCTGACCGCATTGTTCATTGCGATCAAAATGTCCCATATGTTCACAAATATACCCAGAATCCCTTAAAAAATTTAAAATGAGCAAAAAGGTTCTCTTGGATAGCTTGCGTTTTGAAATCGCCGTTTCTCCATTGAGAAATGAATTAGAGCGTGGAATTGCAACACAGTTCTCCTGCAAAAATGCCTTTCCGACGTTGGCAATAATCATGAAGAGATATTCCACTGCTTGTTCGTAGGTTTTTGCCTGAGCTTTCGAGCTGATCGGCAAGTTTGGAAGTAGGTGCTCGATCATTTTCTCGACTTCTGGATTATGAACAGTCAAATCCACATCAAAGCGATTGGAGTCATCGAACCAGCAAAAATATTCAAAGCGGTCATTATATGAGAGTGTCATCATGTACCTCCGTTTTGGCAAGAATACTGGCTTTCGCCACTTGATGAACGTGTTTTGCAATTTCCCTTTGGAGAGGGCGTGATACTTCTGAGGACAAATCCAAGAGCTCATCGATTTTATCGGATGGGATCATTGCAATCAAGCGCTTTGCAAAATCAGTTGTTGTCATGATAATCCTCCTCCATGGCATGAAAGCAGTCCATGCAGCATACGTTGCTGACTTCTTCCTCAATTAGATTAACTCGATAAGCGACATTTTCATCCTGAGTAATTGGGCGGAAACAGTTCGCACAGATTTTTTCATTCTTTATATTCTTCATTTTAATTTCTCCCATTTTAAAGCGCAAAAAGGGCGTTCCGAATCATACATGAACAATTCTGCCGCGACTGCGGCAGGTGTCATATACAATTCAGAACGCCCCTTGCGCTCTGTTTTAACTTTATACTAATTAATATAGCATCAATATTCCAAAAGTCAAATCATGTTGTATTGATTTAATATTGATCATGTTACATCATATTTTACCCAAACAATACAGATATATAAATTAGTGTTTTATATTTGATTTTTCATTTTTTAATGCTATATTATTCCTACAGCTTGGGACTCAGTCCCTAACGGTTAAACTGAAACTGTTGCCGAAGCTGATAGGAATTCTAACTATGGAGAATGATTTAAGGGAAAAACTTCTCACTATCGTCAAAAATGGCATCATGTTCGGAACTTTTACAGAAGATGAATTTGTAAAAATCAAAGCCAGCCTTGAAACTCAAGGTCAATTACAGCCTTCCGAACAAAAACTTCCTCGCCTCGTGGACAGTAAGACCGCAATGGCAGAGCTTCATTGCAACAAACACCGCCTCAACGATTATCTCAATCGAGGCTATCTCAAGAGAGTAAAGTTTGGGCATCGCAAGATCATGGTGGAGTATGACAGCCTTCGCAATTTCATGAAAAACGGCATCGCTGTTGGCGGAGGTGAGGCATGAGTCAAGCAAGAAAAAGCCTTAATACCGTTTATCTCCGTCGTGGCAGATGGGTGGTTGAGTATATCGACTTCGAGGGAAAACAGAAAATAAAAACTCTCAAAGGCGAGAATGGCAATTATCCCGCCAATAAGCTTCAGGCGAAGCGTTTTGCCGAACGAATATTGACGGATATCCGTACCATGCAGAATTTACGTTCTGAGCAGGAATTTTTGAACCGTGTTGCAGAATGTCAGCAGTTGATTCAGCGTATTCAGTTTACTCTTGATGATGTATTGCCGATCATTGTAAACAATCCTAAATTGAAAAATGGGACTCGCCTTCAACATCGTAAATATCAGTGGGAGAAATTTTATAACTGGCTCAGAGCGCATTATCCTCGTGTCACAGTTCCGCACGACGTAACACCACTCATGGCGCAGCAGTTCGCCAATGATCTTTATGCGGAAGGGATGGCGAATTCGACTTATAACGATTACATTACTTCGTGCAGAATGTTTTTCAAGATGATTATGATCCATGCGGGCTTGACCTCCAATCCATTTACTCATGTTGAGCGTTTGCCGAAGAATACAATTTCGCACAAGCCGATTCCGAGAGAGTTCATTCCCAAAATTCTTGCGGCATGTGATGATCCCAATTTCCAAGTATTGGAAACACGTCGCCTTGCTCCTATCACTAAAGCGGAGTTGAAGACATTAATTGTTGTGGGACTCTGTACCGGAATGCGATTGAAAGATTGTGCTTTGTTGGATTGGAGTTGCATTAATTTTGAAAATAATTACATTAAGACGGTTGCCTATAAGACAAAGAAGTATGACAAGGGATACCTCTGGATTCCAATGATGCCATATTTGAGAAAACATCTTTTGAGCATTTATGACTGGCAGGCAGCAGGGCCGATAATGCCGAATATCGCTTGCCGTTATGAGGATAAGGATCGCAAGGAATTGTTAAAAAAATCAAACAAGCTTTCAGTTTCCGTCCCGATGATTCCCGATGACGACAGCGAGGAATTGAATCTGCCTGAAATCAAAAGCGATAACGGCAATATGTCGAATGAGGTAAAAAATCTTTTGAAGTTCGCAGGATTACCTGTTTCGACTCGCTTAACGAAAGCGGAAAAGGCGAATGGCGTAACCAAGCCGATTGGGCAACGTAAAAAGAGTCCCAATCTATATGGCTTCCACTCCTTCAGACATTATTTTGTTTCGACATGTGCCGAGTGCAATATTCCCATGGCATATGTTGAGGCAATTATCGGCAATGAATCGGAAGTAATCAGACAATATTATACGCACATCGATACTGCTGAAATGATGCGTTCCATTTCGAGAATTGAACCTAAGTTCATCGGAATGCCAACACAAGCGGCATTACCTCAATTGCAAGAAACAATGGGATAATACCGCTATCTTTACAGAAAACGGTTCATATGCTCCACCAGTTCCGATACATTGGTCGATGGATTGGCTTGGTGGAGTCGATTTTGCCAGTTTTCCCAATTCTCCAACAGCTTTTGGGCATTCCGAAAAGCGTTGGGTTGTAATTCCAATAGACGCTCATAAATTCCAGGCATCGTTTCGTGATATTGGTCGATATGCTGACAAAGCAATCTTCCTTTCAGAGAATGGGCATCAGTTTCCGTTTCATGCAACGCATAGTGAAGCAGAAACCACAATTCAAAGCATGGATTGGAGAAAATCCATTCCATTCGATGTTTCTTTGCAATTTGAATCGCTTCTCGAATTTCATCGGCACTATTGGCATCACAGTCAAAGACCAGATAATACTTGTCGAAGTTGCGGTATTGTTCCGTTTTTTTCTTGCATACCGCCTCTTTAGCCAAATATGGTGCATTTCCGCCGCCCAATCCAATACAGCGAATCCTTGCTGAACTCAAATGAAACGCATTGAAATAAAGCGCCTCGGTTTCTCCTTCGGTAAATATGCAGAAGCTATCTTTCCGAGGCTGTTTTCGCACCAATCTGCGATTATAATTGTTCTCCCATGGTTTCTTTGACATACTCAGTTCACCTTCAAGTCTTGAATGTAGGGGACACCTCCGAAACACCCTCGCAAGTAATCTTGAACAATTCGATGATAATTCCCTCGAATATGGGTGAAATCAGCAAGAGAAACCAGATGAGAACCGCCATCCGCTTTTTTATCCATGAACCAGATTTGATCACGACGAAAATTATTCTCCGTAAGCATTGATGGTGAATGGCTCGTAGCAATCAATTGAGCTCCGTTGAGATTTTCATCATGGAATAACTCAATCATGTGTTTTAACAAAAGGGGATGCAGACGAGCGTCTAATTCATCAATCAAAAGAGTTTTTCCAGTTTTCAGAACATCAATCAGAAAAGATGACAGAGCAAAAATCTTCTTTGTCCCTTCGGATTCATGACGAAACATATCCAATGTATAAGCACGTCCATTGATGGTATGTTCCGTTCCGATTTGAGCATTGAAGTGTCTTTTGGGTTTTCCGTTCTCTTCCGTTGTTGGTTTTTCTTCGATCTTATGAATTAAATTCGTGATTCCAAGATCTGCTTTTTGAATCAGTCGAGCGATTTCATGAGTATTTTTCCCTTCTTTCAAAGCTAAAAGGGTATTACCGTAATAGGATTCAAAATCATCGGCAACAATCACCCGCAGTTTCTGTGAAAACCAATCCAATACATTGGCACAGATTCCTCCATCGAACATTTTTGCCGCAGTAGAAACAAATAATGCTTCCGAGGATAATGATAAATGAGTGTTCTCAATGACCTTGTTCCAAGCATTCAGCTCTTGAAAAACCGATGATTTTTCCGTAAAAGTATTCTTTTCTCGTATAAAAAGAGTCCTCATTCTCTGTCGTTTTTCCATCAACCATTCGGATTCGATGGATTCATTCGTACATGAGAAACCATAACGATAGCGACGGTTGTTGTAAATGAACTCGATTTCAAATACCACCGGTTCTTGCCGGTTTTTCTCCGTAAGCAGAAACGGTTCCAACAAATCTTGAATTGCGTTTCCTGAAATCCCGCCCTGCAATACAATATACTTCATGGTTGTAATTGCTCGAACCAGATTGCTCTTGCCGCTGGCGTTGGCACCGTAAATAATTGCCGATTTCAGTAATTTCTCCTTTGGCGATAGCCCTTCACAATGGAAGGCATTGGTATCACTGAATTTTTTGGAGCCGACCATTTCAAGCGAGAACACATTTCTCTCTCTGAAAGAACGAAAGTTTTCAACGGAAAAACGTATCAGCATAGCGATCACCTCTCATTATATGATTATAGTATACATCTAATTCCAAAAAATGCAAATATTTTGCAAATATCAAAATTAGCATCATTCCTCATATGAGAAAGATTTTGTCGACGTCAGCAGTGAAAACACCATGCATCACCATGCGATACTAAAGCTCAAAAATGAGAAAGAAGACATACAATAGACAGACAAATGGGTAATTTATGTAAGCTATTCAGCCCTCGTAATGAATAGGTCATCGGTTCGATTCCGATCATTGGCTCCAGTTTAAAACACTGGAATCCAGCAGGTTGCAGAAGCAAACCTCGCTGGATTCCTTCTTTTTCACCCAAATTGCCAGTTACCACACGTTACCCTCAAATACTATTCTAATTTCCGTCAAACTGCAACCAAATTGCAACCACGATTTTGAGGGGACACTGCAACCCGGCAAACTGGAAAAATCCGGCGCAATTGCAACCCACTGTAAAAACAGCCTTTGCACGGTGTTGAGGACAAACTGTCGGCAGCGGCACTGCCGTGCGGCGTCTGCCGGACCGGATACAGGCAATACGGTTCATGGATGTGGAAAGCGTCTATACTCTCCGAAAAACACGGTTTAACGGTCGAGTGTCAAATTGTCGATACTTGGTTGGCTTTCGGCTTGACAAATGGATTTCCCGGTGTATCTTCCACGTCGATTCCGTCGGAAGAGTTCGGCGTGGGTAATGGAAGATGAAAGGCGAATAACCGCGAGGGTATGGAACAGATATGAATGTGAAAGAGTTGTTCAGCGATCAGGTGTTCAACCGGAAGCTGCTCCGGCTGGCTTTCCCGATCACTTTGCAGAACCTCATGCTCGCGCTTGTCGCGGCGGCCGATGCGATCATGCTCGGACGGGTCAGCCAGAATGCGATGGCGGCGGTTTCTCTCGCCACTCAGATTCAATTCGTGCAGAACATGCTGCTCGGCGCGATTGTCAGCGGCGTCGGAATTCTCGGTGCGCAGTATTGGGGCAAGCGGGATTCTGGAAAGATGGGCGAAATTTTCAGCCTGAGTATCCACGAAGCGGTGTTGGTCTCGGCGGCGTTCTTCCTCGGCTGCCGCTTTATTCCGGAAAAACTCATGCTGCTTTTCGCCCACGATCCGGAACTTGTGGAGATCGGCGCGGAGTATCTGCGGGTAGCAAGCTGGTCTTATCTGCTGACTGGCATTTCGCAGTGTTATCTTGCGATCATGCGCGTGAGCGAACATGCTTCCCGGTCGGCATGGATCAGTTCAGGTGCGGTGATTCTGAACATCGTTTTGAACGCAGTCTTCATCTTCGGCTGGTTCGGGGTGCCTGCGATGGGAGTGCGCGGAGCCGCATTGGCAACGGTCATCGCCCGCGTCATTGAACTGGCCTGGTGCATCGTCTCAAGTTACGAGAAGAGCTTCATCCCGCTGAGAATCAGGGAACTGCTTCGGTTTAACGCGGTGTTGTTCCGGGATTTCTGGCATTACACGCTGCCGGTGCTCGGGAGTTTCCTGCTCTGGGGAATCGGATTCACCTCGTATACTGCGATCATGGGACATCTCGGGCCGGACGCGGCGGCGGCCAACGCGGTCGCTGCGGTGGTGCGCGATTTGATGTGCTGCCTCTGCAACGGCATTGCCGCAGGCGCGGGCATCCTGATCGGCAACGAGCTCGGGGCGGGAAACCTCTCCCTCGGGAAAACCTACGGACAGAAGGCGATGATTCTCGCGTTCCTCATCGGCGGACTCTCGACGCTGGTGATTTTAAGTTCGATTCCGCTGGTTTCCGGTTGTCTCGAACTGACGGAACAGGCGCATCACTATCTGGTCGGCATGTTCGTGATTCTCTCGGTCTACATGATCGGGCGCTGCGTCTGCACGGTGGTGATCAATGGGATCTTCTCCTCCGGCGGGGACACGCTGTTCGATGTGTACAGTCTGGCGGTCTGCATGTGGGGAATCGCGCTGCCCTGTGCGTTTCTCGGCGCATTCTTCTTTCATCTTCCGGTGCTTGTGGTTTACGCCTGCACCTGTCTGGACGAGGTGGGCAAGATTCCGTGGGTGATGCTGCATTACCGCAAATACAAGTGGGTCAGGAATATCACCCGGAATTGAACGGGATATTGCAGCAGGGCGGTAAGTCCCGAATCCATTCATGCTTTTCCTGTTCGTTTGGAAAACAGCTTCAGTTTCATGTAGTTCAATGTTTTTTTCACTTAGAGCTTATCCCTGAATAAGCTTTTATGGAGTTTGCGAATACTATTTTTGAATGGAACTGCAAAATGCGAGAATTCATAGACATCTGCCGGTCTCGTCTTCTTCGCATTGCTGCAACTGTTTTTTGCCGCGAAATGTAAAAAAAAACGGAACTCCCTCTTGACATTTCAATCGGAATCCGGTATAATTAAATAAAGTTGGCTGATGGTTGGCGAAAATAAAGGAGCTCAGCGATATCATCATGAGAAAACAGTCCCCTCAGACGATCAGCGAAGTCCAGAAGATCTGGCACCGGGTCATGTCGATCCTCTACCGCTCCGGCGGCTGTTCGGTGAAGATTCCGTCATCGAACGAGCTTGCGCGGGAGTTCGGCGTCGCACGTTCAACGGTACGCATCGCGCTTGAGAAGCTCACGGAGGAGGGATTCCTCGTTACCCGGCGCGGCAGCGGGACCTTCACGAATCCGCGGCAGCGGCTGAACGCCGACTGGAGTGCCCCGCTGATCGGCCTGATGGTGCTTGACTGCAATTTGTTCTTCTACTCGCCGGAGCTGCAGGGCGAGCTGGAGTGCTTTTTCGGCGAGTTCCGGAACACCGGCTGGAACATCCGGCTCGTCACGGGCCAGATGGATACGCCGGAGGCGGCACGGGAAATTTTGACGCACAGTTATCTGGACGGCGTCATTTCCTTCGGCTGCAAGGAATTTGTCGTCAGGGCCGCGGATGAGATGATGCCGACCGTCAGCATGGGGTATCGGGTATCGGGCGTCACGAATGTCCACCCCGACTACTCGCGGGTCATCCGGGAGCTTTTCGCCCGCACCGGGCGCAGCCGGGATATCTTCGTCTGGAGTTCATTCCCCGATGAGAGCCGGAACGATTTCCTGAGCACGCTTCGCCGGGAACCCGGTGTGGAGATCATCGGTTCCCCCCATGAGGCGGATATCGTCGGCGGTGGAAGCTATGCCGCCGTGCGGAAGCTCTTCAGCAAGCGCTGTCCGGACTGGATCGCCATCCACCCGATGCACCTGCCGGAGCTGCGGCGGATCGTCATTGACCTCTATGGAGAGGAGCGCGCCCGCAGGCTGCTGTGGATTTTCCTGACGCTGCCGAATCCGGACCCGGAGTGGCCGGGCTTCACCATCCGGGCGGACCGACGCGCCGAAGTCCGGGCGGCCATCGACATTCTCAGGAGGAAGCTCGGCGGCGAGGCCGGGCCGATTCCCGATTTTGCGGTGGAAGGCGGAATGATTTTCTGAAGCAGGCGAACCATATAACAGGGAGGTGTATCATGGAAAAATCCGGACGGCGATTCACATTGATTGAATTACTGGTTGTGATTGCGATCATCGCGATTCTCGCATCGATGCTTCTGCCCGCGCTGAATCAGGCGCGGGAACGGGCGAAGATGACGCAATGCGTGAACAATCTCAAACAGATCGGAAATGTCCTGACCTTTTATCAGGAGGATTTCGCGGGGTTCGTCCTCGCGGCCCGGAAACCGACCGCCACGCATATCCTGTGGAATGACTTTCTTGTGAACACGGACCGGCTCGACATGAAGGTGCTCTCCTGCCCGGTATCCCTGCCGTACTCCGGCGGCTCCGGCTACTTCCTCAGGAACAAGAAGCTGCCGGCAGGGAATTCGTCATGGTTCAAGGGCGGGTACGGGATGAACAACTGCCGCGCCTACAACGGAGTGACGGCCGTGCGATGGATCAGGAACTCGCAGGTCCGGCGCCCGTCGGTCTATATCTCGTGCGCCGACGCCGCCACCGACGAGGAAGGGGGCGCACCGGTTACCGGCGCGGTCATGTACGAGGGAGCCGGGCAGCACTACTTCGCATATCCGTGGCATCATGGCAGCTGCAACATCCTGCGGTTCGACGGGCATGTGAGCGCCGTGCGCGGCGTCAATGAGAAGGAGCTTTACGCCGGTCCGCTCAAAGGCGGCTGGAACGGGGCCGGCACGCCGTGGTCGGCGTGGCAGTACTAAGAGAGGATAGACGCATGAATATGAAAAGAACCGCACCGTTTTTCGCCGCGCTTTTCGCCGGCTCCCTGCTTGCGGGCGCCGCAATCGACAACTCCGCGCTGATGCCGCCGTACAAACCGGATGCCGAAGTCGTCATGGAGAAGGATGCCGAGGGCGGCGAGACGCCGGATTGGATCAAAAGCCTCATCATCGTCGAACTGCGCATCCACTCCGCTTCGACCGACGGAACCGTAAAGGGGCTGCTCCCGGCCCTCGACCATCTGGCGGAGATGGGGGTCAACGGCGTCTGGCTCACGCCGCCGATCAACGGCGGGAACGGCTACGGAAACTTCGGGATCCACACCCTGAGCCCGCTGCTGACCGGAGAGAAGAATCCCGTGAAACAGTGGCAGGTGCTCCGCAACTTCGTGGACGAGGCGCATAAACGGAATATCCGGGTCTTCTTCGACGTCGTAAACTGAGGCGCCACGAAGCATGAGGGAGGCAGCAGACTGCTGAAGGAGAAGCCGGAGTGGTTCGGAGAGTATTTCGCTCCGTATGCCGGCTGGTTTTTCAACTGGGAGAACAGGGAGCTCAACGAGTGGTTCTCCTCCCGGCTGGTCGAATGGTTCCTCATGACCGGGGTCGACGGCTTCCGCTGCGACTGCGCGCCGAACTATTCGGGCTTCGGCCCGTTTGAGACGGCGAAGAAGCGCATGCGCAGCTTCGGCCGCAAGGTCGTCTTCATGGCGGAGTGGACCTCGAGCGGAAAAAATGTATTCGATCTCGACCAGCTCACCTTCTGCTTCACGGACGCGAAGGGGAAGAGACGCACGCACTGGGTCGGGGACGTCTATTTGAAGAAGAACATCGTCGATATGGTCAGAAGCGGCGAGGAGCTCCGCGCGTGGGACGACATGGAACGCGAACCGGGGACGAAACGCTTCTACACCTATATGCTCTCCTGCCATGATTCCGACCATTATATCGTGAAGGGCAGTCCGATCACGATCGGATATCAGGCGATCTTCGCGCCGTTCATCCCGCTCTGGTATGTCGGCGAGGAGTGGGACAATGCTCCGCGTTTCTTCGTGGACTACTTCTACAGGCGGGACAAACACCCGGTCCCGAAGAAATGGCGGCTCTACGGCAACGTGATCGACTGGGCGCAGAAGGAGGAGAACCGCGATTTCTTCGAGCTCGTGAAGAAGATGATCCGCATCCGGCGGCAGCACCCGGAGATCTTCGAATATTTCCCCGGCAGCCACCGCGACTCAAACATCTGCAAGGTTGCGACGGACCGTCCGGGACTCCTGCAGGCGTATGCGCGCTTCCGCAACGGCCGGGCGGTTCTCATTGTGCCGAACAACACGGAGAAGGCGGAACGATTCCGCATCACGATCCCGTTCCGGGAAGCGGAGCTTGCGGCCGGAAAGACGTACAGAGTCACCGACCTGCTGGAGGATCGCACCGCCGCAGAGGTGCGAAACGGCTCCTTCGAAGCAGAAATCGCGGCCGGACAGCTCGGCGTCTTTCTCGTCGCCCCCGCGGAATGAGAAGGCTGCTGTTTGCCGCGCTCCTGCTGCCTGTTTTTGCCGGCTGCCGCATTCCGGAGGAACCGGGGCTGCTGGTACACGACACGGGGACGCTCCGGATCGAGCTGATCGACCCGGCCATTCCGGCCGACGTGAGAAAGACGGGCTGCCGCTTCCTGCGCGGCGGCTGGCTCCGGGGAGTCTATCCGCACGGCTCGCAGCGGAGCATCCTGCGGACCCGGTCGATACACCCGAGGCTCCCCGCTTTCGGATTCCCATTCGAATTCTATCCGGCCCCGGAGCTGGCGTTCGGAACGGAGCCGGGGCATTCGACCCGGCTTCAGCTCGGCGTCGGCATTGTCCGCGAGAAGGGCGAAGGCAGGTTCGAAACCGTCCCGGTCGAACTGTTCCCGTGGCGGAGCTCGAAGGAGAGCGCGGGGGGAGTGACGCGCTTCACGTTCCGGCAGAACTCCGGACTGCATGCCGGATATGCGTATGAGCTGAGCGTGCGCGTCACACTGGAGCAGGGAGCAGATTCCATCAGCTTCGAGCTGGAGCTTGCCAATACCGGCGGGAAACCGATCGAATCCGAATTGTACGCGCATCCGTTCTTCGAAACGGTTCCCGGTTTCGGAGCGGGATGGTTCCGCCTGCCGGGAGCGCCCCGGGAGGCGATCGCCGCAGCTCCCGGCACCAGGGAGCTTGTGAAGCGCGCGGAGACGGTTTCCGCCGGAAACTTCTCGCCGCTCTGCAATGCGGTTGTGATCCGCACCGTTCCTCCCATGTACCGGGCTGTCTTCTGGAGAAACTCCGTGGACTGCTTCTCCCTGGAGCCTTTCTGGCCCGTTTCCCTCCGCCCAGGCGAGCGGCGGAAATGGGTGTGCGTGCTGACGCTCATCCGGTAGCACGCCCCCTCCCGCGGTCGGGCTTGCATTTTTCCGCGGCGGCGATATAATATGGCCGGCGTTTTGAGAAGGAGAACAGAAACTCCGGAGGAATCCCGACGCAGACGATTCACCGGAAGAGTTATGTCGCGGGCGGTCACACTTTGAGCAAATGCTCGTGGCCTGCGGTTAAGAGCTTATTCAGGGATAAGCTCTAAGGATTCTCCATTCCGATAATTTTCCCTGATTCCGCCTGTTCTTGAAGAGTACACTGTTCGAGGAAGAAAAAAAAATTCTTTTTTTCCAGATCATCTCTTGACTTTTCGTTAAAAAACTCTCATAATATTAATGAAACAAATTTCATATGCAATGAAACAATTCCCAAAAGTTGGATGAAAGTGATATGAGCCGCGATTCACAAAGTATTTATACCGTTGCCAAAAAGGCCGGTTGTTCGCCGAGCACGGTGTCCCGGGTACTGACGAATTCCACCCGGGTCAATCCGGATACGCGAGCCCGGATTCTGGCCGCAATGCGCGAGATGAAATTCATCGCGCGGAAACGAGTGCCGCAAATAGGGATACTGGTTTCCAATCTGTCCGGAGCCAAACTGACGAGTTATATTTCGCAATTGCTTCGCCTGACGATGCTGGAATTGGTGAAACGCGATTGCGTGATTCGCCTGCTGAACGGAGAACTCGAGGACTGGGGACTCGATGATCATTTTGATGCGATTATTTCACTGGCATACGATGAGAGCGTCAACCGTTTGATGTCGGAATATCCGGCGCCGGTAATTTCATTGAATAATCCTTTGGCCGCAAGCTGTTTATATGAAATTCACTCTGATCACCGCCAAAGTGCCCGGATCGCGACCGAATATCTGCTGACCATGGGACACCGGAACATCATGATGATCTGCTATAAAAAAGCGGTCGGCGGCATCGGGGACTGGGGGATGCTGGAACGGATCGCCGCATTCCGGGAAACCCTCGAAAGATTCGGATTGCGCGCTGACCGGATCGCGTATACCGACGCAGAACCAATTGATAATATTCTGCTTCGCGCCCGGGCGGACAATGTCACCGGACTTGTGGTGTTCTCTGAAGATGAAATGCGGATTCCTTATTTGCTCGGGCATGTCATGAAAGTACGGATTCCTGACGAGATGTCGGTGATTATGGAAGATTTGCCGGGCGTATTAGACCAGACCATTCCTCCGATTACCGCGGTGCGTCAGCCGTTTGCGCGGATGATCGCTGAAATCATGACACGTCTGGATAAAATTCTGGCCGGAGACCGCGAACCGGCGGAACCGGTGATTTTCGAGAACGAACTCATTATCCGGGAGTCCGTGTCACGGATCGGGGATGCATTGCGCCCTGCGAAATAGAACCGCATACAAAGGAGGTTGCTGCTTCATGGGTATCAAAAAGGTTACAAGGGCTGAATCACAAGAGGAATTCATCATGAAACATCCGGTTCCCGCCTCGCAACGTTCCATTTTTACATTGATTGAATTGTTAGTCGTGATTGCGATCATCGCCATTCTTGCCTCCATGCTGCTGCCGGCCCTGAACCAGGCGCGCGAGCGTGCCAAAACCATTTCCTGCACCAACAACCTGAAACAGCACGGTCTGAGCTGGGCCGCGTATCAATCCGGCAACGACGATTATTTCATAGCCCAGACACAGACTTGGGGACATGCGTTTTACATGGCGGGAATGCTGTCAGTTCCCACATTCGCCTGCCCGAACCAGAGGAACAGCGCGTGGGTCAGTGGAACTCAGCAGACCGATATTGCAAACTGGACCTCCAACAACTTTTCTCTGGGGACCCAGTATGCGTTCAACTACCGTTTTTTAAGTGACGGCAAAGTCACGCAGATCCGCAAGCCGTCGGATACCATTCTGCAAATTGAAGCGCGGAGAGGAAGCACAGCCTCCATTGAGGATACCGGTTACTGCATTACGACCGGTTATATCGCGGTAAATACCAATCCATACAGCGGCCAGGTCTATCCCGGACACAACAATAGCCAGACCATCAATGCGCTGTGGGTCGACGGCCATGTGATATCGGCAAAGCTCTCCAAACCCGGAATCGCCGGAGTGCAGACGGCCATGGCCGATGTGGACGGCGCAGTGTTCCGCGCCAAGGCGGCGACCTGGCTGCCGACACCTTGCGTCACCAGGCAGGGAGAATCCAAATGGGACCGCTTCTGAAAATGAATTTCCGCTACCCTGTCCTTGCCGTTGTGCTGGCAATCGGAAATCTTCTGCCGGCCGCTCCGCAAATGGCGGTCACCCGCGATGCCGATGGAGTCATCCACGCCGGCGACAGCGATTTCAGGATCGTTCACTGGAATAAATCCTGGAGCGGCACGCTTCAGAACAATCGCAGCGTCATCCTTTCCGGCGAAGGCGGCGACAATATCAGCGGCAAAGGCATTCGGCGCACCGGAACCTTCAACGTCGCCGGCGGCGCATTCCGCTATGCGGAAACCGTGCAATCCCCGGCTCCCAATCGGCTTGATGTGGAATATGAGCTGGACTCCGATACCCCGGTGCCGACCGCCATGGTCGCTCTCTGCGCCACGTTTCCCGCGGATACGCTTCTGAAGCGTATGCCGAAATACAACGGAAAACCATTTGCGATTCCCGAGGCGTTTGACGAGAAACGCTTTCAGATCTGGACCGAAACCAGGAAACTTAACACACTGGAACTGCCGCTGCCGTCGGGAATCCTTGTGATTCGCGGAAGATTCTCGGCGATGTGGCAGGACAACCGCAAATACGGGGAAAATAATGCCCAGCTGCGACTCTGTTTCCTGCCGGAAATGAATGGCGGCATCCGCCATGCCGAAGCCGCATTCTCGTTTGAAATGTGCCCGTATGAAGTGATTCCGCTGGACCTGTCATCGGCAATGAACATGGGATTCAAGGATGAATGCGCAGATGACCAAAAGGGCGGCTGGACCGATCAGGGCCCCGACAACGACCTTGCCATGATGAAGCCCGGCGCTCAATCCATGGGCGGAATCACATTCCGGATCGTCGACCCGGAAAAAAATCAGGGCAGATCCTGCATCGCGCTTCGCGGCCGGCAGCGGGAATATTTCCCCGCAGAAGCCAGAGTCAAGGTCAACGGACAGGGGCGGACGCTCTTCCTCCTCAACGGCCTTGCGTGGCCTCCGGCCCGGAATCAGGTCTGCGGTGAAATCGAAATCGTTTACGACGACAACTCCTGTCAACGGGTGGAATTGCACAACGGCATCGACACCGGTAATTTCTGGTTCCCCTCCCCGCTGAAAAACGGCGTCGTCGTCTGGGAAAATATGAATGCGACTTCCAATATCGGCCTGTACGCCACCGGAATCCCGCTGAAAAACCAGCCGGTGAAGGAGCTGTGCTTCCGAAGCCGCGGCACGGTCTGGATGATCGTTGCGGCCTCCATCGCCAAAACGGAAATGAAACCCGAACTGGCCGGCCCCATCGAGATCAGAGCCAACGCCGTCTGGGGAGCCATTGAGCAGGACAATGACGTTATTCCGGGTTCCATCGCCGACTTTTCGAATCTTCTCGATGCACCGGCGGGAAAATACGGTTTCTGCCGTGTCAACGGCGATCATTTCGAATTCACGGACCGGCCGGGAATCCCGGTGCGGTTCTGGGGAACCAACCTGACCTTCCTTGCCAACTTCCTGAGTCATGCGGAAACAGACCGAATGGTTGACCGGATCGCCGCTGCCGGTATGAATATCGTGCGGCTGCATCACTTCGATCAGGAATATGCGGCCGGAACATATTGCAAAATCGCAGACTTCATGGAACGGCGCGACCGGATCGATTATCTCGTTGCCGCCTGCAGGAAACGCGGCATCTATCTGACACTGGATTTGTACACCTACCGTTTTGTGAACGGCAAGGAGTTCGGGTACCCCGACCGCCGCCTGACGCCCCTGGAATACAAGGCGCTGGTTCTTTTTGATTCCAGGGTGCGGGAAGATTTTCTGGCCTTCACCAAATCCCTGGTGGAGCCGGTCAATCCCTACACCAATCTGGCCTGGAAAGACGATCCGGCTTTTGCGTTCATCGGGTTGATCAACGAAACCATGCTCCCGGATTCGGTGGAACGCAGTCCGCTTCTGCAGAAAATCGTCGATCGGCAATTTGCGGCGTACGCCGCAGAACACAAGCTCGATGTCACCCCCGATAACCGGAACACGCTCCGGGAGCGCTTCGTCATGGAGAAGACCCGCACCAGTGTGGCGGAGCTGGCGGAGGAAGTTCGGAAACTCGGGATCAAGATTCCGCTCACCGACCTCAACGTGGGTTGCGACCCGCGCATCGGCATCATGCGGAATGATCTGGAATTTGCCGATAACCACATGTACTGGGGGCATCCCACCTATCTCAGGAAACTTTGGCAGCCGCCGGTGGCCATCACCGCCGCCAGTGCCGCGGGAGCGTTTGCCGGCGGACTCAACGTGATGTTCCCCGCCAGGATGTTCGGAGTGCCCTACACCATCACGGAATGGAATTTCGTTGATCCCAACCCCTATAATGTCGAAGGCGCATTTCTGACCGGAGCATATGGCGCACTCCAGAATTATGCGGGCTTCTGCCGCTTTGAATGGGGAATCGTGGCGGATCGCAGCAAAATGGGCGGATTCGGGTTCTGCAACGATCCCCTGCAGCTGCTGGCAATGCGAGCCGGAAGCTGTTTTTTCCTGCGCGGGGACGTGCGTTCCGCGACAACGGCAATCCCGATGCAGGTTCCCAAAGTGCTGCCCGAAAATCCCGGCTGGCGGAGATTCCCCGAAGTCATGCAGCGGCTCGGGCTGCTGGTGAAAACCGGCATGCTGGTTCAAGGGAGTCCAATCCCGGCGGGAACCCGTGCATTCATCGCCCCCGAAGCCATGCCGGATATCGATGGGAAACCGGTATTTTCCGGACATTTTGCTTCAGATGTGTTGACGGCTATGGCGGCAGGCAATATTATCCCTGCACGGCTCATCGATTTGAAAAAAGGCCGGTTCACCTCGGAAACCGGCGAGATTGAGCTGGTTTCCACGCAAAGAAGCCTCAAGGTTGCAACCGGCAGGAGTGAAGCGGTTCTCGGTGATGCCGGAACGGAATTCCACGGCAAATTTGCCCGGGTGAAAATTCAGGAGGCATTCGGCGCCGTACTGATTGCCGCCCGGGACAACAGGCCGCTGACGGAAAGCCGCCGGATCTTCATCTGTCACCTGACCGACCTGAAGGGCGACGGGATGCGCTTTCTTGACCGCGGCATGTCCATTGTCGATGACTGGGGGACGGATACCATGCTGATGAGACGCGGCAGTGCCGAGATCACGCTGAAAGGCGGAGCCGGAATGAAGCTCTACGCCTGCACCACCGCCGGGAAGCGTCTCTTCCCGGTTTCGACGACCCCCGGCGGCGACGGCGGAATCTCGTTCCTCGCCAGAAATTTCGTTGGCGATCAGGCCGTCTGCGTTTACGAACTGACTGCGGAATAAAACAACTGAAAAGGAAATCGTTTATGAAGCCGATGGATGACGACATTCACTCCCGGCAGCGAACCGGATGGAAGGTGCTTGCTTCCAATTCGGCCTTCTTTTCGAAGCTGGGTTTCACCTACGATCCGCCGCGTTTTGATGCAAACGGCGAACTGATCCGTTTCTACGACACCGAAAGGATGCTCCGCTACCACCGCGAGATGTTCGCCCGCGGTGTGAAGCTCCACTCTTCGCTGTTATTTTCCGGCTGGATCGGTGACGGAAAATTCGATTATGCCGAAACCGACCGGGTGCTGTCCGCAATTGCCTCGCTGGGGCCGGGAGTGCGCTATCTGCCCCGCGTCAAGTTCAATGCTCCGCTGGACTGGGGGAAAAACCACCCGGAGGAGCTCTGTGTCTACTTCGACGGTCCCCGGGACCGGGAAGGGATCCGGAATCTCGCCGGAGGTCTGCGTCAGGATATTCTGGGCTACGACGGCGACGGCTACTACGCCATCAATTACCGCGATGACCGCCCCAACCGCAATGGTCTCATTGCCAATCAGAGTTTTTCCTCCGAAGTCTGGCGGCGGGATGCGGTTGACGCCCTGATCCGGCTGATCCGCCACGTTCAGGCAACGCCGTGGCACGATATGATTATCGGCTGGCACATCGCTTACGGCAACTGCGGCGAAACCGCGTTGTGGGGCGGCTTCAATCAGCCGGTGATGAGAACGGGCGACTTCGGGATCTCCCATCGCAAAGCATTTTTCGACTGGGGGATGAAGTGTTACGGATCGCTGAAAAAAATGCGCGAAACCTGGCTGCTGCCGGAATTGACCCGGGAGAACATCGAACCGCCGCCGCCGTCCCTGCGGCAGGGCGGCACCCGGAATGCCGAAGAATTTTTCCGAACCTCTCCCGCGGCTCAAATCTGCATCGACTATGACCGTTTTCTTTGCGAAAAAGATGCGGAATCCCTTGAAATTCTCTGCCGGGCAGCCAAAACAGCCGATGACAGGCCGGCGGGAGGTTTTTATGGATATTACCTGACGCTGCCCCGGGCGGCCTATGCCGGTCACTGCGCCTATGACAGGGTTTTGAATTCTCCGTGGATTGATTTTCTCTGTGCTCCGGCCGGATATTACCGCCGGGGGGTCGGGGAACCCGGCGGCGAACAGGTTTGCGCCCAGTCGATCACCCGCCGCAAGCTCTTTCTGGACGAACTGGATCTGCGTACCCATCTGGCGCAGGAAAAACCCCGTGCCGCCAACTGGCCGGAAACCCGCTATCTATTGTGGCGCGAATTCGCCCGATGCCTGATGTATGACAATAATTTCTGGTGGATGGATCTGGGCGGCGGCTGGTTCGATTCCCCGGAGATCGCGGCGGAAATCGGCAAGCTCGAAAAACTGGCGCGCCGCCTGCGGAAACGTTCTGTGCCGCATTTCCCGGCACAGGTGCTGATACTGTCCAGCGACGAGGCGTTTCTGTATCATCGTCCCAGTTTCGATCTGCACCGCGATCTGATGCAGGAAACGCCGGCCGAGCTTCAACTGTGCGCGGTGACAATCGACCATTACCGCACTTCCGATCTGAACTCCTTGCCGCTGGACCGCTATCGTCTTGTGATCATTCTGAATTCCTTTGAACCGGATTCCGATGCGGCGGCAATATTGGCAAAAGGAGTTGCTGCGGAAACACCGATTCTCTGGATGTACGCTTCAGGCCGGGTTCACGGCGACGATCCATCCGGCTTGCCTTTGAAGGCCTTTACGCCGCCGCCGGAGTTCGGAATCAAATTCGGGAATTTGCCGGAGCGGCGGTTTCTGAGCGAAGAACATGAATATCCGATGTTCGGCATAGATGTCTCCGATTCCGAAGATATTACAGTTCTGGCACGCTACTCGGACGGAACTCCCGCCGCAGCCGAATGCCGGCGGAATGGACGCCTGACGCTCCGGGTTGCAGTACCGCTTCTTAGCAAGTTCGAGTTCCGGGAGATTCTTCGCCGCGCCGGAATCCAACCGTACCGGGAGGGCTTTGCCGCCTGTTACGGAAATGACCGGTTCCATGGAATCTTTGAAGACGGAGGCTCGTCATTCGAATTTTACGAAAAATTGCCTGGAAATCAAAGCCGGCATCTGGCTTGACGGAGCTTCCCACAAATTTGCAGACAAATGTTCGACTGGAACAAACTCCAGGTCGGGCGCTCTTCCGGATTTCATCGGCCGTGCCGCGCGGCACGAAGCCGGATATTCTCCGTTCCAGCCGGACAGATTCGGAGCCGGATTTTCATTCCGCCGGCCTCCCAGTCTCCCGGCACAATGAAATCGATGTAAGACAGCCTCCCGTCACCGATCCATGCCGCAGAATCGTCGTTCCCGGTTCCCCGCGAAACCATCTCTCGAAATCAATACTCTTATTATTCGCATAAACCATCTGTTTTCACTTCACTTTTGCGGTAATCGTCCGGAGCACCCGAAAATAAACTTAATGAATAGATAATTTTATTGATCTTCGACATTCCCTCTCCGGACAGAACGGAATTCCGGGCCGTTTTTCAAAACAGCCGCTTCGGAAATTTTTGAAAACACGGGAGCCGCGAAGCATGAAACATGATGGACGTTTGCGGTTTCCGGTACATCGGACCGCCGCCGCCGGAAAAGCCCGCGGCCGGAATTCCTCAGCCGGAACGATCCGAGCGCACGAAAGCGCCTTTCCGCCGTTTATTATTATAAGTCCAAACAGATTCACTCGATAAAATTATTGTCACATTTTCATAATTGTCCGGTTTTTCGACTTGTATTTGCGAATTGTATTCATTATATTGTCCTCGGTATCCGATAACGATTAAAACAGGGAAAACAGAAATGGGTGCAATATATAATAATAAGGACAAGTTCAGCTATTCCCTTTTGCGGGACTATCATTCGCTCCTGGAACTGCGGCTGCTGGAACTTGCCAACGCGCGTTTCGTATGGAAGGGAAAGAACTCTTTTTCGTTCAACCGCTGCTTCCTGATGCTCGAAGGCGGCGGCCGCATGATCAACCATACCGCGAACCAGGAATACGAGCTGCGGCCCGGCTATGCGTATTTCATTCCGCCCAGGGTGGAGCTCTCTTATGATTTCCAGCCCGGCATCAGTCTGCTGAGTTTGCATTTCCAGCTTTATATCCTGCCGGGCGTCGACGTCTTCGACGGTGAAACCCGCTGCCAGGAGCTGACGCTTGATCCGGACCGGCTGAAGGAGTTCGCCTGCGTCATGGCGAAATCGCCGGACTGGGACGCATTCTGCCGGTTCGAATCCCTGATCTGGAAGCTGCTCTCCGGCATCAGGGAACCCGATTCGAAACGGCTTGAAAAGCTGACCAGCCTGCATGAAAAATACGGCAAGGTTCTGCAGTACATTCACAGCAACATCAGCGCCGACATGGGGGTGGAGGAGATCGCGCGGGAAGCGGGCGTCAAGCGGGACACCTTCTCGCGCCATTTCTCCAACGACTTCGAGGTTCCGCTCAAAACCTTCATCATGAACGAGCTGGTCGCCATCTCGGAGCGTTATCTGCTGCACAGCGAACTGCCGGTGCGCGAGATCGCTTCGGAGCTGAAATTCAGCAGCGAATTCTATTTCTCGACCTTCTTCAAACGGCTGAAGGGCGTCTCCCCGACCCAGTTCCGCGCGATGCGCCGGAAAATCTGACCGGAAAGTCAGGTCCCACGGAAAAAACAGCGCCTCCCGCTTCAAATGAAACGGGAGGCGCCGTCGTGTCGATTTCTCAGAAATGGTCGGCGATATAATCGACCGCATTGCGGAAAAACACCACGCCTTCGCCTTCGCGCGGCAGCTTGCCCGCCGCCTTGTCGAACGTCCAGGTCGGGGAGTTGTAGGGCGACAGAAACGCCTCCGGATGCGGCATCAGGCCGAAAACGCGGCCGGTCGGATCGCAGATGCCGGCGATGGAATTCAGCGAGCCGTTCGGATTCGCGGGGAATTCGGTCGCCGGCGTGCCGTCCTGATTCACATAACGCACCGCGGCCAGGTGACGCGCCTCGATCTCCCCGAGAACCGCGTCGTCAACGACGAACTTGCCCTCTCCATGGCGCAGCGGCAGGCGGATCTTGTCGATCCCCTTCGTGAACACGCAGGGCGATGCCGGGTCGGCCTTCAGGATGCACCAGTCGTCGCGGAAGACCCCCGAATCATTGTGGGCCAGCGCCGCGGTCTGCGTGAAATAGTCGCCGTCGAGCGCCGGGACCATGCCGAGGCGGGTCAATGTCTGGAAACCGTTGCAGACGCCCATCACCAGTTTGCCGTCCGCAATGAACTTCTCGAGCTGGTCGCGCAGTCTGAACTTGACGCGGTTCGCAAAGATCGTCCCGGAGCCGAGATGATCGCCGAACGCGAAGCCGCCGATGAAGATCAGGAACTGATATTCGCCGAGCGTATGTTTCCCGGCGATCAGGTCGTTGAGGTGAACCAGTTCGGGAGTCGCGCCGACCAGCCTGCACGCCGCGGCGGTCTCACGCTCGCAGTTCAGCCCGAATCCGGTGATGATCAATACTTTGACATCAGATCTTTTCATGTATGATACCCTGAATTTTAGGTGTGGTAATCCGCGTTGATTTTGACATACTCGTAGGAGATGTCGTTGGTCCAGACCCAGTAGCTTTCGTCACCGTCGTGCAGGTCGACCGAGACGGTGAATTCCCGTTTCCGGACGATATCGACGAGATCCGATTCGGGAGTGCCGGCGTCTCCGCCCTCCCGCACGACCGGAACGCCGTCGTAAAAGACATCGACCTTCTCCGGCTTGAACTTCGCGCCGGAATAGCCGAGTGCCGCGACAACGCGGCCCCAGTTCGGGTCGCCGCCGAACCAGGCGGTCTTGCAGAGCAGCGAATTCGCGACCGACTCCGCGCAGAGTTTCGCATCTTCCGTGCTGCGCGCGTTGAACACCTCGACGTGAACGAACTTCGTCACCCCCTCGCCGTCCATGACCATCTCGCGGGCGAGCTGCTGCATGACGGCGAGCAGCGCCTCGCGGAAGGTCGCGGCCTGCGGCGTATCCGGCCGGATTTCGACGCCGGAGAGGCCGTTCGCCATGGCGATGACCGTGTCGTTCGTGCTCATGTCGCCGTCGATGGTGATCCGGTTGAACGACTGCGCGACGTTCTCCTCGATCATGTCGGAAAGCAGCGCATTCGAAATCTTCACGTCGGTCGTGATGTAGCAGAGCATCGTCGCGTGCGGAACTTTCAGCGACGGGTCGATCATGCCGGCCCCCTTGGTCATCGCACCGATGCTGCAGACGACGCCGTCAAGTTCGAGCTCGACCGCGATCGACTTCGGCACGGTGTCGGTGGTCATGATCGCCTGCGCGGCGAGCTCGCCGCCCTCCTCCGAAAGCGACGCGACCGCAAGCTCGATCCCCTTCTTGACCGTATCCATCGGCAGCTGGGTGCCGATCCGGCCGGTGGAGGAGACCACCACCTCGTTCGAGTTGATGCCGAGTTTGTTGGCGGCCAGCACGCAGGTGGCTTCGGCATTCGAAATGCCGGTGTCCCCGGTGCAGGCGTTCGCGTTGCCGGAGTTGATGACCGCCGCGCGGATCGTGTCGCAGAACAGCACGCGCTTGCGGCAGACCTGAACCGGAGCGGCCGCAAAAGTGCAGCTAGTGAAAGCTCCGGCGAAGTTGGCCGGCACGTCGCTGACGAGCATCGCGAAATCGGGAGCGCCGCTCCGCTTGAAGCCGGCCGTGACGCCGGCGGCCCGGAAACCGCGCGGAGTCGTAACCGACCCGTTGGCAAGACGTTTGAAACTACTCATCGATTTTATCTCCGTAGGTTGCTTTGACATTGATCGCGATGCCGCCGCGCGGACGGAACCGGCCGATGACCTCGGCCCGGCGCGGCGAACAGGTTTTCACCACGGCGTCGAGAATCGTGTTGACCGACTCCTCGTGGAAGGTATTCGTATTGCGGAACGAATACAAGTAGAGTTTCAGCGATTTGCTCTCGATGCACTTTTTGTCCGGCACGTACCGCACGATGATGTGCCCGAAGTCCGGCTGGCCGGTCACCGGGCAGAGCGAGGTGTATTCCGGGCAGTCGAACTCGATGACGTAGTCGCGGTCGGCGTAGACGTTCTCAAACGCCTCAAGCCGCGCGGCGTCGGGGGAGTTCGGATAGTTGCGTTCCGAGGCCGACAGCAGCGTCAGGTCGCGAAACCGTTCCCGGTTCTTTTCGGAGTTCATATCGGTCCTGTTTTGTAATAAGTTCAAGTTTCTGGATATTTTCCCTATAAAATAGCATCTTTTCGGAGTATTTTCGATATTAAACTGAAAAAATGAGATTTTTTTTCTTGAATTTTGTGGAATCAGTCATTATATTGCACTCAGGATTGGGAAGAATAAGGTTATCGTGACAGACGATTTATGTCCGTAAATTAAACTTGTGAGGGATGAACCAAAATGAAATTCGGTAAGACAATTCTGGCGTCGGCGATTTTTGCTGTGATGGTGATCGGTGCGTCGACCTCCCAGGCGGCTGACGATCCGTGGATCATGAAACCGGTCGAAAAGCTCGGCCGCGGCATCGCCAACGTTGCATTCGGTCCCCTCGAAATCCTGATGAAAGGTTATGACGTCACGCAGGAAATGGGCGGCATCGCCGGCCTGACCTACGGCCCGCTGAAGGGCGTCAGCTATACGATCGCCCGTGAAATCGTCGGCGTGGTCGATATCGTGACCTTCCCGTTCCCGCTGCCCGGCTGCCCGGACGACCCGAACGACGCCGGCTGGGGCTACGGACCGATCATGCGCCCGGCATGGGTGGTCGACATCCAGCACAACTGGGGCGACTTCGTCTACGATTCGAACGCGATCGTCTCCAGCGACTACTGAGTCTGTCGCCGGTATTTGATTCCGCTTCCGGAAGCTTTCGGGTTTCCGGAAGTTTTTTTATGCCCCGTCCGCCGGGAGTCCGACGCACCCGGCTTGAAAGAGCAGTCATGTTGTGATATATTATTGATTTTATGAATCATGGAAGCGACGGGGCGGAGCCCTCATCAACAACGGACTGTGAATTATGAGCTTTTCCTGCGGATTCGTCGGGCTGCCGAATGTCGGAAAGTCCACTTTGTTCAATGCATTGTGCAAGGGGGGCGCCGAAGCGGCCAACTTCCCGTTCTGCACGATCGAGCCGAATACCGGCATCGTGCCGGTGCCGGATGAACGGCTCCAGGTCCTTTCGGATCTCGAAAAATCGGGGCGCATCGTCCCCTCCACGCTGAAATTCATCGACATCGCCGGACTGGTCAAAGGGGCGAGCCAGGGCCAGGGGCTCGGCAACCAGTTTCTCGGACATATCCGCAGCGTCGACGCGATCGCCCATGTCGTGCGGCTCTTCGAGGACGGCGACGTCGTGCATGTCGACGGCAGGATCGACCCGGTGAACGATCTCGACGTGATCCTGACCGAGCTCATGCTCGCCGACCTCGAGTCGCTTGAGAAACGGCGCGACAAGGCGCACAAGCTCGCGCGGGCGAACGATCCCGACGCCAGGCTCGAATACGAGCTCATCAAGTCGCTGGCCGGGCAGCTCGGCGACGGCAGGATTCCGGAATACGACAAAAACAATCCGAAACTGGTTGAATGGGTGAAGGGCTACGGGCTCCTGTCGATGATGCCGGCTTTCGTCTGCGCCAACACCGACGAAGAGAATTTCCGCAACTTCGGCACCTCGGAAAAGGCCAAAGCCCTGGTCGAATTCGCCGCGAAGCACGGCATGGAGGTCGTTCCGGTCTGCGCGAAGCTCGAGGAGGAGCTCGGCCAGCTTGAGGAGGAAGAAGCCGCCATGTTCATGGAGGAGCTCGGAATCAAAGAGACCGGTCTCGCCCGGGTGATCCGCACCGGCTACCGGCTGCTCGATTACATCACCTTCTTCACGGCCGGGCCGATGGAGTCGCGCGCCTGGACGGTCACCCGCGGCACGCCCGCGCCGCAGGCGGCCGGGAAAATCCATACCGACCTCTGCCGCGGCTTCATCCGCATGGAGACGGTTTCGTACGAGGATCTGGTCGCCGCCGGCGGATGGGCGAAAGCGCAGGCGGCCGGAAAGCTCCGGATCGAAGGGAAAGAGTACCTGATTCAGGACGGCGACGTCATCCACGTCCGTTTTTCGGTCTGAGTCATTGAATTCATATGTGAAAATGCTTTAGCGGGAATAGTTTTTCCTGTTTCATCATTGAAAAATGATAAAAAAGGTGTATGTTATGATTCCCCGGGGAATGACAACGGTTGCATTCCGGAAAAGGGGCAGAGCACGATTATAACATTTCAGCGATAAGAGGTTCAAGCATGGCGAAAAAGAAAACCGAGCTTGCCTTCGAAGGCAAGGATAAGGAATATTACGAGGCCCTGATGCATGCCCGTGATATCGTGACCAAACAGATGCAATACCATGCCGAAGACGCGCTGGACTGCACCAACGCCGACAAGCGCGGCGTGACCACTCACATGGCCGACGTCTCCAGCGACAACTCGCGGCATGAAATGGAGCTGCGGATGCTGACCGAAGAGGGCAATGTGCTCCAGCTGATCGAAGACGCGCTTCAGCGCCTGGCCGACGGCGAATACGGCCGCTGCCAGGAGTGCGGGGAGATGATCTCCGAAGGGCGTCTCAAGATCCGTCCGTACGCGGTCTTCTGCGTAAAGTGCAAATCCCGGCACGAACAGATGAGGTAGCGTGTGACGGAGCGGTGTTCCGGAACAATGGAGCCGAACTCCCGGCGCGAGCGCACGGTGCTGGGCTGGGCGCTGGGAGTCTCCCTCGCGGCGCTGCTGCTCGACCAATGGACCAAAATCGTCGTCGAGCGGCAGTTTGTCCTCGGAGAGAGCCGGCCGGTCTGGGAGCCGTTCTTTTCGCTGACCTTCGTCCGCAACGAGGGAGCCGCCTGGAGTATTCTGAGCGGCCACGGCTGGTTCCTGCTGCTGGTCGCCGGAGTGGTGACGCTCGGCGTCATCTGGTATTTCCGCCGGCTGGCCGAAGGGTACGCCGAGCGTTATTTCGCGCTGCTGCTCGTACTCGGCGGGGTGGTCGGCAATTCGATCGACCGCATCTGGCGCGGCGCGGTCGTCGATTTCTTCGATTTTCACTGGTATGACAAATTCCGCTGGCCCGTATTCAATGTGGCCGATATCGCGATCTGCATCGGAGTCGGGCTTTTCGTCCTCTCGACCCTGCTGCGGCCGTCGGGAAAGAAGGAGGAGCCGGAGTCCGGCGCTTGAATTCCGGCCCGCCGAATGATATTTTACTCCTGTTCCGAACCAAACGCGAACAGGAGTTTTTTTATGAAGATCATTCGAATCGATACCATGCGGAAGCTCGAACAGCAGGCCATCGCGTCCGGCGTGCCGGGCTACGAACTGATGCGCCGCGCCGGAGAGGGGGCCGCCCGGGAGATCCGCGCCTTCGCCCGCGGCCGTGAATTCGGCCGGGCGGTCGTTCTGGCCGGCCGCGGCAACAACGGCGGAGACGCGCTGGTCGTCGCCGCCCGGCTCGGGCTGCCGGTGACAATCTATGCGACCGGTCCGCTGAATGAACTGCGCGGCGAAGCCGCCGAAGCCGCGCGCGACCTGCCCGAAAACATCGAGGTCCGGGTATGCGACGGCCTGACCGGGCGGGATTTCCGCCGGGACGACCTGATTATCGACGGGCTGCTCGGCACAGGATTTACCGGCGAACTGCGCCCCCGGTTCCGAAACTGGATCGAGACGGCCAACCGTTCCGGCTGCCCGATCGCGGCGCTGGATCTCCCCTCCGGGATCAACGGCGATACAGGCAAGGCCGACTCCGGGCTCGCAATCCGGGCGGAGCTGACCGTCACCTTCGGCTGCCCGAAATGCGGCCTTTTCCGAGCGGACGGTCCGGCGGCTTCCGGGCGGCTGCGGCTGGTCGATATCGGGGTGCCGGAGCCGGAGGAGTCCGAGGGCGAGGCGTTCTTCGCCGCCGACGCGGAGGAACTGCTGCACCGGCCGGCCTACGACACCTACAAGAACCTGCGCGGCCGTCTGCTGATCGCGGCGGGGTCCTCCGATTACAGCGGAGCGGCCGTGCTCTGTTCGCGCGCCGCGCTGCGGGCCGGCGCAGGAATCGTGCGCCTGGCCACTCCGGTGCGGCCTTACGCCGCGCTGCCGGGCGCACTGATCGTCCGCGAAGTCGACACGGCCGCCGGGAGCTTCGACAAGGAGTCGATCCCGGCTCTCGCGGAAATGATGCAGCAGTCCGATGCGGTGGCGGCCGGTTCCGGCTGGAGCCAGTGCCGCGGCAGCGCGGCCGTTCTGTCGGCATTGCAGGAGTTCCCGGGGCCGCTGCTGCTGGACGCCGACGCGCTGAATACGGCGGCGCGGGAACCGCAGCGCTGGCTTCGGCACGGAAAAACCGTCATCACGCCGCATCCGGGCGAAGCGAAACGGCTGGCTGAAGCGTTCGGTGTTCCGCAATTCGAGGATCGCACGAACTTCGCGCTGGCGCTTGCGGCGAAGCTCGACGCCGTGACCGTGCTGAAGGGGCCGCACACCGTCGTCGCCGATCCGTCGGGGCGCTGGAGTCTGAACACCTCCGGCTGCGCGGCACTCGCCACGGCGGGTTCGGGCGACGTGCTGGCCGGGATCATCGGCGCCCTGCTGGCCGGAAATCCGGAGCATCCGTTCGAAATGGCGAAGCTCGGCGTCTTCCTGCACGGCCTCGCCGGTGAAACCGGAAAGGCCGGGCTGATCGCCGACGACCTGCCGGAATTCGCCGCCGAAGCCAAAGCGCGCCTGACCCGGTAATGCCGGAGGCAAAAAACACGTCGGAAACTTGAGGACGGACATGTGTCCGCTCCGCCCGGAAAAATAGCCGGTGCTGCGCCGTTTTTTGCATGACGGCGCGTCTTTTCATGGCCATGGGATACAATAACGGAGGAACATTTGACTGTTTTGCAAAAACTGCTGACTGCCGGATTGCCGGCAGTGGGACTGATGATCGCCGCATGGGCGAATCCGACGCTGAATGTGACGACAGCCGCACCGTGTTGACGGTAGAAGTGCAGCTGAAACCGGACAGCGAATACCGGCTGTGGCTGAATCGCAACGTCAATAAAAACTTTGCCAGCTCCGACGGCGGCGTGCTGCCCGATACGGAATATGTGTTCTACACCGGGCCGGCGCGATGACACCGTGTTGACGGTTCGGCCGCATGGCCCGGCATCGGTCCGGCGACGACCGGAAAAACCGCCGGAATTCCCGGCGGCATCATGGATCAGTCAGCCGTCTCAATGAGGTAGACCATCGTTCCGCCGAACTTCGCGGTGTCGATCCGGAACTTCAGGCCGTCCGCCGTGTATTCCGCGGGGACCTCCCCCTTCGGCACTCCGTCGAGCCCGACGGCCCGGACCGTATGGCGGCCCGGAGCGAGCTTCAGCGTCACATCGGCGGAGGCGCGGCGGATCAGCGCCTCCCTCTTCCCCCAATGCTCGACCGCATTCATCGACTCCGAACTGTAACGGATGTGGCGGCTCGTCACGTCGCTCTGATGGAAGAGCAGAATCCTGCCGCTCTCCCGCAGCGGCCGGCCGTCCATGCCGCTCGCGGTCACGACCTGAAAGGTCGGCGTGCCGTTCGCTATCTGCAGCACGTTCCCGGAAAGGGAGCCGTCGAAAAAGCTCAGGCTCTCGGAACGCGGCGAGACAATCCGCAGCGTCCCCTTCGCGGTATCGTAGACGATCTCGCCGGTCTCGCTGGTCTTGACCGGTTCCCTGACCGCCTGCAATTCGGCGGGGGAGAGCTCCTTCATGAACTCCTTCGGCGTTTTGATGAGCTTTACGCCCGGGAAACCGCGGTTTTCGCGAAGGCTCCCGATGCGGCAGTAGAAACCGAGCATGCCGAAATCAACCGGGAAATTGCTGTCGCCGAGCGCATTCATCTCGCGGAAGGTCGACTCGCCGTACGGCCAGCCGACGCCGGAGGCGGCCGGCTTCACATCTCCGCGCATGAACAGCAGATTCGTCACACGTTCCGCGATCTGCGAAAGGCTGTCCTCGGCGATGTCGAACCGGTTGATCGGCTCCTCGTGACGCACGCCGGTATCGTTGTGGGCCCAGGCGAACCGGTAGAGCCCGTCCCAATCCTGCAGCGCGGCATAAGCGCCGAGGATCGGTCCCGACTCGGCCCGGTGCCGGTTCGGATAAACGAAATTGATCTCGGTCACCGTGAACGGCTTGCCGAAGATGCGCGACGGCATGAGCATGCGCGCCGCCCACGATGCGGTTCTGAGCGCGCTGGTCTGGTTGTGCAGGAACGGGAAGCTCCAGGCGTGTCCCGGCAGAGAATTCGGGTGATCCCAGTAGTTGTGGTTGTCGACAAATGCGAGCGAATCGCGGATCTCCGAAATCGCCGCGTTCTGCTGAAAGTTGATCTCGGTAATCAGCCCCTTGTAGCCGAGTTCGTCGCGGACGAAACCGCTCAGGTCGCGGATCATTTCGACATTCAGGTCGGCCAGATAGCGGTAGAAGAGGCCGCCGCGCGATTCGAGGTTCTCCTTCGTCGCCAGGCCGCGCTCCTCAAGATACGCCCTGTAGCCGTCCAGATAAAGCTGTTTCGCCTTGCCGCTCCAGTTCCCGAAGGTGATGTTCTCGTTCGAGAGCGACACCGCGAAAAGCGCGGGGTCTCCGCCCCAGGTCAGCCCGGTGTATGGGTTGCGGTGGGTCAGCAGATTGCGCACGAACTTCTTCCAGTTCTCCCGAGCGGGGGCGTAGACCGGCAGGAGCTGCTTCATCGCGTAACCGTCGCGCACCGGGGCCTCCGGCAATTCCCCGTCGCGGAAGCGGCGGCTGCAGTAGAGATCGAGCGTGATGTAGATGCCGCGCTCCTTCATGCAGTAGAACAGATAGTCGAGCCGGTCGAGCTTCTCCGGCAGCAGTTCGGTCGAATCGCCCCCCTTCCGGTCCGACAGCGCATCGTCATAGTGGTGAAAGCGGACCGATGTGTAGCCGAGGCGCGCCAGCTCGTCGGCCAGCTTTTCAGCAGTCGGCTTGTCGAGGCAGAGAGCCGAAAAACAGAGGTTCGGGCCATAGAACCGGAACCGTTTCCCCGCCGCTTTTTCCGCGGTGAAATGGCCAGCTTCGTCGGTCGTGATCCAGCCGTACTTTCCGGCCGGCGCGTCGAGCATGCCGGAGAAATCGAGGATCGACCCTGCGACGACCGGCTTCACGGCTTCCATCGGCGCCCACTCCTCACCGGCATCGACGTAATAGATGCTTTCAACGGATTCGGGGCGGGTCACGCCCTCGGCCAGCGTGGCCGCGGCAAGAAGCCAGCCGTCCGTGCCGCCGTTTTCCAATTTCAGCTCCTTCAGACTGCCGGGGCGCAGCGCGAAATACGAGAAGTAGAAGCCGTCGAACGTCGTGTTGTCCGAGGTGGCCAGCGCCCCGTTCGGCAGCCGTCTGAGCGGTTTCTCCGTACCGAACTCCCGGCCGGGCGCGAGATCGAATTTCTGAACGGAGCCGTCGGCATAAACGGCGGTGACGGCAGGAGCGGCGCCGGGACCGGCCGCGTTCTGCAGCAGATAGAGCCCGGAGGCCTTCGCTCCTCCCAGCGGCAGAACGGCCGTTTCCCCCGCCCCGAGCCGCAGCAGGGCGCCGCTTTTCTTCTTCGCATCGCCGAGGCGGAACTTCACGCTGCCGACGGTGAAGTCGCCGCCGTTCGTCCCGTGCCGCCGCAGCAACTGCGCCATTTCGCTGCCGGTCACTTTCGCGGCCGAAGCATCCTCCAGCACAAGCGGCGTCACCGCAAGCGGCGTTACGGAAACCGAAAACTCAAGTTTCGTCTCCTTCACCAGTCCGGACGGCGGAGCGAACAGCAGCCGCAGCGAAAAGTTCGGAACCGAAAATTTACGGTTGTCCTGAATGACGACGGTGAAATCGCCCTTCAGCGCAATCCGCCGGTCGCCGTTCGTAATCTCAAGATCCTTCACGTGATATGCCGGCTCCCGGAAGTTTTCAACTTTGCGCTCCCGGCCGTTGACGACGATCGTTTTACCGTCGAACAGATGGGCGGGGAGCGCAATCGAATAAGCGACGGCCTGGCAGCGGATGCCCTCTTTATTCTTCATGGTCATCGAGTAAGTCGCGGTATCCGGCCCGGCCTCCTTCACCCACTGCTGAATCGTGAAGCCGTCGCTGTTCGGCACCTTGAGTGTCCCCTTGAGCTCATAGACCTTCGCCGAAGGGACCGGGTAGCTCGGTTCCGGCACAATCGAACTTTTCCCCTGAATGCTGACGCGCCAATCCCTGTCGTAAACATTGACTGCGGCGGAAAGGCCGCCAAGCGTCATGGCGCCGGACTCATCCACCGCCACTCCGGGCGGCAATGCGGCAACGGAGAGAGCGAACGCGGCGGCAAAGGCCGTTGAAATCTGTCTGATCATACGATTGTTTCCTCCTGTATTTCGGGACTTATCTGCCGACAAGCTCCTATTTTCTGCGATTCCGGTCAAGCTCTTTCCAGAGATCGCGCATCTCCCACCAGAGCCAGCCGCACTGCGTGGAGGTGACCTGGCTCTTCACGCTGCCGTCCTGATAGCAGACGTTGACTCCGACCGGCGTGTGGCGCCGGCTCTTGAACTGAAGATCGTCGGTGATCATCGGCAGATTCGGCTTGTTCAGGCGGTACGAAGTCCCCGACCACCCCTTGTCGGACGGAAAACCGCTCCTGTAGGTCGTCTCAAGGTCGAACGGCACGAAATAGTATCCGGAACAGAGGTATTTGCTGCCGAGATTCTGATCGTACTTCGAAACGTCATAAAAGTCCTTGTAGTTTGCCACGCCGTCGAAATTTCCGGCGGCGCCGTACAGGTTGGTCAGCAACGGGCAGCCGAACACCTTGCCGCCCGCCAGATACTTCAGCTGGGTCAGCCGCCCCATGCCGTAATAGATATTCCACCCCTTCAGGCGGTTCGCTTTGAGGATGATGTACTCGGGCGTTTCCTTCTTCGGGTCGCCCGGTACGCTGTCGCCCCAGTACGGATTGGTCAGGCCGTTATAGTCGCCCGTGTAGGTGATTGCGGCAAACCCGATCTGCTTGAGGTTGCTCGTGCAGTTCGCGCTCTTGGCGCGGTCCCGCGCCTTCGAGAGCGCCGGCAGCAGCATCGACGCGAGAATCGCGATGATCGCGATAACGACCAGCAGTTCGATCAGGGTGAACAAATGTGCTTTCATAGGGTCCTCCGAAAGTTGGTTGACTTGTCTAAGTGGTTTCCCGGATCATCAGCAACGGCTGGATCAGCTGAATCGTCCGCGGCCGGTTCGGGTGGTCCAGCTGGTTCATCAGGATGCGCAGCGCATGCCGGATCTGCTCCCCGAACGGCTGCCGCATGGCGGTGACCGAAAGCCGCAGCATGCGCTGAACCGCATAATAGTCGTCGTACATCAGCAGCGCCACATCGCGCGGTACTTCAAGGCCGTGTTCCCTCAGTTCGGTCACGGCGCCCAGCGTCGCCCAGTCGCCGTGTACGATCAGCGCATCGAATTTCTGCCCTTCGTCGAGCAGCCGGCGGACGACGGCGGCCCCCTCCTCCTCGATGTACGGGGTGCTCTCATAGTGGCGGCGTTGTTCCGGAGAGGTCAGTCGGAACTCGTCGAGCGCCTGTAGGAAACCCTCCACCTTCTCGCAGTTGATCTTCTCCTGCAGGCTCTTGTGGAGAAAAACGATATTCCGGTAGCCGCGTTCGAGCAGATGGCGCGTCGCGGCATAGGCTCCGTTGAAATTGTCGATCGTGATGTAAGAGATTTCGCGGTCGCCGGCGGGGGCCTGCAGCGCGACGAAATTCCGGCGGCCGCCTTCGAGTGCGTCGATCTCCTCGTCGGAAAGCTGCTTTGCGAAAATGAGTCCGTCGTAGTCGGAGAGATTGATGTTCTGTCGCCCGAACGCCTCCATGAAGCTCTGCTCCTCCGGCCGCATCGTAATCAGGTTGGCCGCGTAATCGTAGATATTGCCGTGGCGGAGCAGGCCGCTCATCAGCTGTCCGAAATACGGATCGACCTCGTCGAAGTCGTTCGCCCGGACCTCAACCGCGACGATTGCGATGTTGCGGCGGCCGGAGAAGCGCACCCCTTCGCTGCTGACATAGGTTCCGTTGCCGCGCACGCGCCGGATCAGCTTGAGTTCCTCGAGCTGACGCAGCCCCGACCGCACGGTGATGCGTGAACAGCCGTACTGCTCGGCCAGCTCAAGCTCGGTCGCCAGACGCGCACCGTTCGGAATCTCTCCGCAGCGGATCGCCTCGTAGAGCTGCCGGAACAGCAGTTCGTTTTTGTTGAGTTCTTTCTGTATCATCCCGGTCTCCCGCTTCGATTGTTCTGATTTTAATTATACCGGAAACCGGAGCGAATGGCAATACCTTCGGCCGGAAAACAAGATATTTATATACATCACAATACAAATATATAACATATTAAGTTTCCTCCGATACCGGAAACTGCGCGAAAAACAATCCGTTCCTTCTGAAAAACAGCAAAAGGCGTTAATGGCCCTTAACTTTTCCGCCGATATTTCCCATAATTATATTTAAGTTCACACGAAACAATTTCAAATAACTGTTCAGGAAGGCGAATCATGAGGAAGAAGCGTAGCATTTGACGGCATTGCGGACAGGCATCCCGCCGAAGGGCCGGAATTTCGTTCACGACCATTTTCGAATTCCGGCAAGGCATCCGGAGTTGATCCGGGACTTGAAACTGCCCGCCGCCGTGGCGGAGCACCTCTCCGAAGCTCTTCGCATCCGATATGAAGATCCGGAAAAACCGTTCCCAGGCAGTCCGGACATGGAACCGGAACGGAAGGGACTCGCCATCCTGATCCGAAACAATCTGAAACCGGAAACGGGGCAGTATACCGGATTCCGGTAAATAAACAGCTCCTGCGCGTACCGATCGGAATCGATATCAATCCCATTCCCTTCGAATGGATATCAGACCCGGATTACCGGCAGTCGCTCCTGCCGTAATTCACTCCATACCGGGCGAACAGGCCGAAGCAGCCGGAATTCCGGTTATTTTCGATTGAACTCGAGCTCGGGGTAATGTTCTTTGAGCTCGTCCGTGTATTTCGGGTTGCCGGGGAAGCGGCGGCACGCTTCGAGCAGGAGTTCACCCGCCCGGCGACGGTTGCCGCGCACCCGTTCGATGCGCGAAAGCCGCTCGTAGGTCGACGGACGGGCCATCGTCCGCTTCTGCGCCTCCGCAAAACAGCGCTCGGCTGAACGGTAGTCGCGCCGCATCAGGTAGAAATCTCCGGCGCTCTCCCACGGGAACGGCGAATACGGGCGCGCTGCGACCGCATCGCGAAGCGCCCGCTCGATCTTCTCCGGCGTCACCCGCAACTCAAGGTCGCCGGGCGTCTGCGGCTGCAGGTATTTCATCAGGCCGTCGTAAGCGAGTTCGGCCCGCAGCGTATACCAGCTGCCGCCGAGAGCAGCAACTCCGAGCAGCACGCCCGGAAGGAGCCAGAGCAGCCACTTCTTCGACCCAACGGCGGAAGCCGCATCGTCCGCCGTTCGCGGCACGACGAGCGCCGCAATCAGAAGCCCCCCGGCCAGCGCCATGCAGGCCGGGATCTGCAGATCCACATCCATCAGCGCATGCAGAAGAAACGCAGCCTCTCCCCAGAAGATCGCAACCGCAAAGCCGTCCGCCTCCTTCCGGAAGATCCGCCGCCCGAGCGCCGCCAGCGGATAGAACAGTGCAAAGGCGACCAGCAGCCCGGCCGGAATCCCCGCCTGCGTCGCAAAGGCGGCGACGATGTTGTGGGGATCGTGCGCCGCTTCGTCGGTGCCGGTGGTTTTGAGCTGCATATGACGGTAGAAGAATCCCCCCCAGCCGTGCCCTGCCAGCGGTTTCTCCATCACCATCGTGAACGAAGTCTTCAGATAATCGACCCGCTCCGCGACCGATCCGAAACCGCGACCGGCGCAGTGTGCAAACACGACCCCGCCCGCAATGGTGAAAACGGCAAGCGCAATCAGCCCGGCGCGCCAGAGCCGGCGCATCGGCAGCGTCAGCACGAAACCGGCGGCGGCCAGCACGGCGGCAAGCAACGCGCCGCGTCCCCGGGTCAGCAGCAGCACGGCACCGAGAAAAACGGCGCCGATCCCGGCCAGCAGCGGACGCGACACCTTCTCCGGCTCGAACCGGTCGCCGAAGCGCCAGAGCGTATAGCAGACCGGAGGAATCACGAGAACCAGGTAACCGGCCAGCACGTTGCATGAGGCGAAGGTCGCAAACACACGGTCGTCCTCAAGCTTGATGCGGAGGATTTCGCTGATCAAGATTCCCTCCTCATACTGCCTCCGGGCGAACTCGCGCGTTTCGGCAAAGCCGACGAAGTACTGCCGCAGCCCCGAATAAACCACCAGGCCGGCCCCGGCGGCCAGCAGCCAGAGGAACGTCTTCCGCCACTCCGGACGGCATGCGAGCACGAGGTACAGTGCCCAGAGATACGCCCCGACTCCGGCCAGATGCAGAATCTCCCAGATACCGTAATCGGGCGTATCGCAGTTGATGAGTCCGGGCAGCGCCGCCAGCGGAAGCCCGAGCGCCCAGAGCAGCATGGTCCGGCCGCACGGCGACCGGAGCGGAGATGCGGCGCGCCACCCGAAAACGGCGAGCGCCAGAAAGAGCGCCGCGCCGGAGAAAAGCCCGAAGCTGTGAGCCGGCCAGGTGATGTCGATGTAAGCCGACCAGTAACCCGGAAAAAAGCTTGTCGCCTCCGGCATGACCGCGAGACTCGCGAACTTGAGCGGCAGCAGCAGCGTCAGGAGCCCGACGACTCCGCCCGCCGCATATTCGAGCGGTCCGATCCGGCCCGGTGTTTCCGTTTTCTTCATGAGAACACGATCGTCCTGCGGCCGGAGACGATCACGCGATGCTCGAGATGGGCGCGCACGGCCCGGGTCAGCACGCGCCGCTCGATGTCCTTGCCGATCCGCTTCAGGTCTTCCGGCAGGTTCATATGGCTGATGCGCTCGACATCCTGCTCGATGATCGGCCCTTCGTCGAGTTCGGCCGTCGCATAATGGGCGGTCGCGCCGATCATCTTGACGCCGCGCTCCCAGGCGCGCTCATACGGGTTGCCGCCCTGGAAAGCCGGCAGGAAGGCGTGATGGATGTTGATGATCCGCAGCGGGAAATGCGCGATGAAGTCGTCCGACAGAATCTGCATATAGCGCGCCATGACCACGAGGTCGATGCGATGGCTCTTCAGGAGGTCGATGACCTTCGCCTCCTGCTCCGCCTTCTTCCCCTTCTCCATCGGGCAGCAGAAATACGGGATGTTGAACCGGTCCGCGACATATTCGAGATCCGGGTGGTTGCTGATGACCAGCGGAATATTGCAGTTCAGATCGCCCTCGTCGGCGTGCATGAGCAGGTCGTACAGGCAGTGCGAGGTCTTGGAGGCCATAATCGCGACATTCGGCTTCGACTCCTGATAGAACACCGAATATTCGAGCCCGAGTTTCGACGCAAACCCGGCGAACTCCTCTTCGAGCCGGCGGCGGGTGACTTCGGGCCGGAGTTCGAGCGCGATACGCATGAAATAGCGTTCCGTCCGGACGTCGGAATACTGGCGGCACTGCAGAATATTGAATCCGCTGCTGTAAAAGAAACCTGAAATCTCGGCCAGCAGCCCTTTCCGGTCCGCGGTCTGAATCAGAAAAACGACTTCCCGCATGGCAAACGGCTCCTTCGGATAAAAATATTGATAAAAAAACATTCACCCTAAAAATAGCACGTCCGGGGCGATTTTTCCAGCAAAATCCCCGGGAATCCGGAATTATGGGTTGAAACTGCCGCCGGAGCCGCTTACAGTAATGGATATGCCAACTGAAATCAAGGAGCACAGGCGATGGATACAGAATTGTTTGCGGCGAATCCCGAGCTTGGCCGGACCTCTCCGGACTATGTGATCTACGTTCCGAAGGGGACGGATGAACGGATTCCGGATACCGGCAACGAGCACTTTCTCGTCTTCCGCCGAAAGGACGGCACCTTCGCCGCAGTCTGGACCCAATCCGGCCACGAAGGACAGTACAACCAGCACATCGTGTTCGCGGAATCCGACGCCTCGGCCCGGAGCTGGAGCGCGCCGCGCATCATCGCCGGAGAGAAGTTCGACCCGGAAACCGGCAGAGACATGTGCAGCTGGGGATATCCGCTGGTCAGCCGGTCGGGACGCATCTACGTGCTGTACAGCAAGCATATCGGCGTCAACGACGTATTCACGCATACGACCGGCAGACTGGCCGGCATTTACAGCGACGACAACGGGAAAAGCTGGTCGGCCGAAGCATACCCGGACTTTCCGCGCTCCGAATACGACAGCCCCGATCCGGCGATGCCGGGAAACTGCATCACCTGGCAGAAGCCGCTGCGGTTCGGCGACGGCCGTTATCTGGCCGGAATCACGCGCTGGATCAGCCCGGCGCGCGCAACTCCGTCGGACGGGAACTGGATTCACGCGCCGAGCGTGGTCGATTTCCTGCGGTTCGAGAATCTCGACGACGACCCGGAAATTCCGGACCTGAAGCTGACGCTGCTGACCGCCGGGAAATCGCTGCGCTTCCCGATTCCGGACGATCCGCGCGGAAATTCGCTGATTCAGGAGCCGACGCTGAACGAGCTGCCGGACGGCCGCCTCTTCGCCGTCATGCGGACCGTGGCCGGAACGGCGGCCTGGAGCGTCAGCGCGGACGGCGGCGAAAGCTGGAGCGAACCGGAGACGCTGCGCTACGGCGACGGCCTTCCACCTGTCGAACAGCCGCTGAGCCCGTGCCCGTGCTACACGCTGTCGGAAGGGGAATACGTGCTTTTCTATCACAATCACAACGGACACTACGGGCCGTGGACCGCGCATGCGACCGAAACGCGCCGGCCGATCTGCATGGCATACGGCAAATTCGATCCCGAAGGCAGGCAGCCGGTCCGTTTTTCAGCTCCGCTTTCGTGGATCGACAGCGACAACATCGAACTGAACCACCGCTGCGACCTGGCGATGTATTCGAGCTTCGAGTACGTCGACGGCAGGCTGGTGCTGTTTTTTCCGGACCGCAAGCATTTTCTGGTCGGCAAGGTCATCGACCGGGCACGGCTGGCAAATGCGGTGTTTCCGAAAAAACGCGCCTGATTCCCGCGGCACAGGCGAACGGCAGGAGCGATGTTTCCCTTAGAGCTTATTCCTAAAATAAGCCAAATCGGCATGATGCCGATTCTTTATTTAGGAGTAAGCTCTTATTTCGGTTCACTTACATGCGGGAGCGCGAGCTCAATCGCGGGGCACCCCGGCCGGTCAGGAAAATCGGGTTGGTCCGCGGCAGCTCGAACGGGTCAGCAGCATTTCCGCCGGCAGACGTCAGCGCTCGCGCCGAAGCGCTTCGAGCACGGCACGCAGCCGCCCGTTCTCCGGATCAAGCCGGATGCCCGCCGGATCGTCGGAGTGTTCGAGCGACCAGCCGTCCCACTCCCGGAAGGCGTGGTAACTCCAATCCCATCCGTACTCTTCGAAGAGTTCGAGCGAGTCGCGAAGATACCGGTCGGCGCCGGGAGCCCAGCGGATTGCGCTGAATTCGCCGACATAAATGCGTGCGCCCGTTTTCAGCTGGAACTCCCGCGTACCGGCGAGCATCCGGCGCAAATACCGTTTGTCCCAATTGCGGTTCGCATCGGGATAGCGCAGGAACGTCCCGGCTCTCCGGTCCAGCTGATGGGTGAATTCGTTCGGCCGGTAGAAGTGGATGGTGTAGACGATGTTCTTCTCGGGATAAACCGGCAGAAATTCAAGGCCGCCGTGGGAACCGTAATGTCCGGTGACGATAACCTGCGTATCCGGGTCAATCTCGCGGACCGCCCGGACCAGTCGCCCCTGATACTCCGCAAACATCTCCAGCCCCGGTTCGGAACTGGCGGTATTCGGTTCATTCAGCAAATCGTATCCCCAGAGCATGGGCTTTCCTTTGCAGTGGCGGGCCAGGCCGCGCCAGATTTCAACGACGGTATCGCGTCCGTCGGCGGTTTGCAGGATGGAACTTGCCAGATGGAGGTCCACGACAATCCATATTCCATATTTTTCACCCATTTCGAAGAGGCGGTCGAGCACGGAATACTGTTCCCGGACCCAGGCGGCATAGGAAGCCGGATCGCCCTTGCCCTGCGGCTGGTTGAGCTGCCAGCGCAGCAGGTTGACCTTCCAATCGGCCAGTGTCCGAAATGCGTCCTCATCCATCCTGTCGATGCTGAAGGGCGACATCACTCCCCGGCCGCGCGGCGGCAGGACGGCATCGTAGCGGGCTTTGGGAACCGGAGAAAGCGTCAATATGGAAACCGGCGCCTCTTCCGTGAAAAAACGTACGTTCCGGAACTCCGCATACCCGGAAGAGGTTTCCAGCCCGAGCGTCAGTTTGCAATCCTTCGCGTCGGCCGGATAAGCGTACCGCCAGTAGGCGCGCCGCCGGTCATGCCTTCCCCACCGCTCCGCCTGCGGAAAGCCGTCCCACTGCGGATAGACTCTCCTGCCTTCTCCGTTCAGGAAGGAGGCCATGAATTTGACGCCGTTCCAGGGAGCACCGACAGGATACGTGACGTTTCGATATGCGATTTCAGCCTCAAAAGTGACATACTTGCCCGCCAGCTTCCCGGCCGGCAGCGGAACGGTGACGGCGCCGCTCCTGCCGGCCGGAGCGTCCAGAACCAGCGTCCAGACACCGTCTGCGCCTTTTTTCAAAGAAGCGCAGGGACTTTTCCGGACCGCCTCGCGGATTTCAGGACGGGTGAAATCGCACTCCCAGACGGGTGCGGCCGCGGCCGGGAGCAGGCAGGCTCCGGCAAGGAGAAAAAGCAACAGTCTGTAATACATGTTCGACGTTCCTTACGGCATGGTATTGATCAGGCAGGCTTCGTCGGCGCGGGTCCAGGAAACATGTTCATTGCGGGTGGCGCTGCCGACATGCCCGTCCCAGTAAGCGACATTGCACCGGTTGGCATGGCGCGGCTCGGCACTGTGGTCGAAACTGGTGCTTTCGGGCAGCCCCCAGACCCACATGCCTGCCCAGGAGAATTGCGCATAAGCCGACGAGAAGCCGTCGACCATCATCACCCGGCGGGAATGACGGGTCATGAGTTTGGCAAAATTCCCGTCCGGCCCGCCGTTGGGGAGTCCCCGGAAATGGTTCAGTGAATAAATTGAGCGCCTCGCCTCGCTGTTCAGGCCGATGGTTGGACAGAGAGTGACGCCGCTCCCGGTCCATCCCGTGCCGGATTCTTTTTGCGCAAGATAGCCGCCGCGCACAAGCGTCCACCACCAGGCGCGGTTTTCATTTGCGTCTCCCCCATATGACCAGAGAGTGTTGATCGCCGCCCAGCCGGTGTCGTCCACATAAAGCTGCTGGCATTGGGCAAGCTGTTTCAGGTTGGCGGAACAGGTGGAGCTCCGCGCCTTTTCACGCGCCTGATTCAGCGCAGGCAGCAGCATTGACGCCAGGATGGCGATGATCGCGATCACAACTAAAAGTTCAATCAGTGTAAAACGCTTCTGTTTCATTTTTTCTCCCTGTACCTGTGTCATGTGGAATCGGATGCCTCGAATGAATTTCAGACAAAGTGTTTCTGTTTCGCTTCCTCCTGGATGTGTGTTATGTAAAACCGGATGCCGCGGGAGCGATGGGATTCAAGGCGGCGGCAGGAATACCGGGGCGTCCTCCGGGGTCCTGATGCGGCATACATCGCAGGGAATCCGGCAAAACCGGGGCTGCGGCTCCTCCCCGCGCAGACGGGAAATCAACTGCCCTGCCAGCGCCTCTGCATGCGCCTCTTCCGGATGGGTGAACAGGATGCCGCGAAAATCCGGACCCGGCAGGGAGTGCCGGTTGACGATCAGCCTGCAGCGCCCGGGCGGAATCCGGTTGTCATTAAGCGTCTTCCACGCCCGAACGGAGCTGTAGCCGTGGGCGTAAACCGCGTCCGGCACGTCGCCGGCGGCGACATCCCGCCCGAACTGTTCGAGCCCCGGCTGTTCGGGGAAACGGTAGTAGAGCCGGAATTCCGGTTCCGCGCCGGCTTCACGGTAAGCGCGGACAATCCCGTCCTTCACCAGATCGGTGACTTCGTGGCTCAACAGAATCGCAATTGAACGGCATCCTTCGTCCAAAAGCATCCGGCCGATCCGGCATCCGGTTTCTTCGAAGTCGTATCCGGCCCCCGGAATTCCGGGCAGCTCCTGTTCGCCCGTCACCACCGGAATACCCGCTTCCGCAAGGCGCTCACACGGTTCCGCCGCCCACTCAGGCGGTGAGATCCAGACTCCTCCGGAAAGGCCCGTCCGCAGGAAGCTCTCTGAAATTTCACCGGCATTGAACGGCCCGGAGACATAACTGACATTGCATTGGCGCTGCGTCAGTTCCAGCCCGGTCCGCGCCAGCATGCTCCAGGCATAATGTTCATAGAAAAACCGCTGCCCGTCGCCGCAGAGCAGACCGATCAGAGGAGAAGCGTGTTCCGTTTCGGGAAAAATGTATTCGATCGCAGGATTGGTGAAGGTGCCGACCCCGCGCTTGCCGATGATGATTCCGTCTTCGGTCAACGCCTTAAGCTCCAGCGTCACCGTGCTGCGGGCCACGCCGAACATCTTTGCAAGTTCCACGGAGGTTGGAATCCGGAACGCCTTGCCCGGATTGCGATAACGCAGGCTGACGATATAATGGCGGATTCTGACTCCCTCCCGCGCAGCGGTACCATCGGGCTGCAGTGACATCGTGATCCCTTTATTTTACAATCAGACATTATCGGACATTTGACTATATTATACCAGACTCCGTCTCAAAAAGCAAGAAGCATTCCGGAAAAATTTACTGTTTTGTTCGATTTGCAGGAATTTTCAATAAAAACACGGTTTCCCCAAGTTTCGTTCTTGACTTTTCCGTGCTTCCGGCCCATGATAATTCCGTACAAGTAATTCATACAGGTACGTCATCATTATGGAACAGAAAATTCCGGTTTTCAAAGAGACCGCCGGTACTCTTTCTGCGCAGATCAGGGAACGCAACTTCGCGCCTGGTACGGCGCAGCCGTCGGAGAACGAGCTTTGCCGCCGATACAGCATCAGTTGTTTCCCGGTACAAAAAGCGCTGAGCCTTCTGGAAGCCGACGACCTGATCGTGCGCCAGCCCGGCATCAGGTCAATCGTGCGTGAATATTCCGGCGGACGCCCGCGCTGTATCCGGAGAAGTCCGGCATCTGCCGCTCCCCGTCCGTCCGCAGCGAACTGCGTTTCCCGTTCCGGGACACGGCAGAGATGACACCCCGGTCAAAGTTCCCGCCCCCTCCCGCCGTCTCCGGCGGAAAAACCGGGCGGCGGAGCCGTCGAAGCGCGGACGATGAGCCGCCCCGGAACGACGATCTGCCGCAGCTTGCCGCACCCCTCGAGTTCAAGCTCGAGCCGCCCGGCGGCCGCGGCGGCGAGACCGCGGTAGTCGTAAGCCAGCGCGGTCAGCGGAGGAGTCAGGTGGGCGGTCATCTCGGCCGACTCGTAGGCGACGAGCGAAATATCCTCCGGAATCCGTTTCCCGCAGTTCCGGATCGCGTCGATGACCTTCGGAGCGCCGTCGATGAAAATCGCGATGAAACCGGTAAAACCCTCCCCGACAAGTTCACGAATCCGCAGCTCGAGCCTCTCCCAGTCCGGCGCATGGCAGTAACGCACACTGTCGCGGATTCCATACTCCGAAGCCACGCGCAGAAACTCGTCGTAACCGCGGTTCGTCTCCTGTTCCGATGCGTTCTCCCCGATCAGCCGCAGCCGGGCGATCTTCCGATGTCCGAGGGAGATCAGGTGCTCCATGGCAAGGCGCGACTCGCCGTTCGAATCCGGGAACACCGAGCAGACCCGGTCCAGCATCCAGCCGTAGCTGTTGATGACCACCAGCGGAATGCGGTGCCGCTCGTGCCAGGTGCGGGAGAGTTCGCTGGCCGCAAGCCCGATCGCCCCGTCGAACAACCGGTCGTCCAGGAATTCCAGATGCTCGTGCGGCACGATCACCATGCGCCACCCCTTCTGCCGCGCCACGGCCAGCAGCTCGTTCACGAGGCTCGAAGAAAACTCGTCCATGCGCCCGGCCAGCACGGCGACCGTCCGGCGGTGGACCGCCGTGCAGTTCCGGTAGTTCTTCTCGCGCGCGAGTTCGAGAATCCGCCGCCGCAGCTCCGGCGCGACGTCCGGCTTCCCGGCCAGCGCCCGCGACACCTGCGAAACCGAAACTCCGGCCGCCGCGGCCAGGTCTTTCATCAAGGTCCGTCTCATCCTGCGTTCCCTCCATTCGGCATACCATACACCGGGAACGGCGGCGCCGCAAACCCGTTTGCGGTTATTTGCGGTGCAAAATCCGCTTTCGCGCCTTGTTTCCGGGACCGGGCCGAGGTATAATGAAGCCGTGACGGGAAACGCATTCCGTGTCAGCACCAGAAAACATTCAGGGAGAAAAAGACATGTTCCACACGAAAGTACCGGGCAAAAGCTTCATGAACCGCGAAGAGTACCGCGACAAGGTGCTCGGCTGCTGGACCGGCAAGAACATCGGCGGCACCCTCGGCGCTCCGATGGAGGGAAAACGCGACATCTTCGACGTGACGTTCTACACGCAGGACCTGAAGGGGCATCCCGCCCCGAACGACGACCTCGACCTTCAGCTCGTCTGGCTGCGCGCCATCGAGGACAACGGCCTCTACCGGGTTGACGAGCGCATTCTCGGCGAATACTGGCTCCGCTTCATCACCGGACCGTGGAACGAATACGGCATCGGCAAGTTCAACATGATCAACGGTCTTTTCCCGCCGCTCTCGGGGCTCTGCAACAACGGCCAGTGGAAGAACAGCAACGGCGCGTGGATCCGCTCCGAAATCTGGGCGTGCCTGTTTCCGGGCGAACCGGACGAGGTCGCGCCGTTCGCCTGGTGCGACGCCTGCGTCGATCACGCCGGCGACGGCATCTACGCCGAAATCTTCACCGCAGCGCTCGAAGCGGCCGCCTTCGTCGAAAGCGACATCGGCAAACTGATCGAGATCGCGCTCGCGCGGATTCCGGCCGACTGCCGCGTCGCCCGCAGCGTCAGGATCGCGGTGGACGAATTCGCCGCCGGTCACGACTGGAAAACCGCCCGCAGCCGGATCGTCGAAGACAGCGCGGACCTCGGCTGGTTCCAGGCCCCGGCCAACGTCGCCTTCACCGTGGTCGGACTGCTCTGGGGCCGGGGAGATTTCGGCAGATCGATCTGCACCGCGGTCAACTGCGGCGACGATACCGACTGCACCGGCGCGACCTGCGGCGCGGTGCTCGGCATCCTCCTCGGCCGTTCCGGCATCCCGAAGGAATGGATCGAACCGATCGGGGAAGGAATCAAGACGGTGGCGGTGAACCCGTTCCAGCTCGACGTCCCCGAAACGCTCGGCGATCTGACCGACCGCGTCATCTGCTGCAAGATCGAGGCCGACTTCGAGAATCCGACCCTCATGCGGCTGACCGATGGAGAGACGGCCGTTGACGGCGAATTGCAGAAACGCCTCGCCGACGGCGGCGAAACCGCGAAGCGCGTGCTCGCCAGGTCATCCGGAGAACTCTCGTTCCCGCTGCCGTACGGCAAATTCAAAGTCGAGTACGAAAAGAGCCCGGTCATGCAGCCGGGAGAGAGCCAGAAGCTCCGGCTGACCTTCTACGGCTGCCCGTTCGACTGCCGCGCTTTCACGGCGGAGTGGCAGCTGCCGGAGGGGTGGACGATGTCGCCGGGTCCGCAGCAGGTTCTCATGACCCGCAACGGCGCCGGCCATTCGATCGAAGTCGAACTGACCGCCGGCGAATTCGCCGACGTCATGACCTATCTCCCGGTCGAACTGCGGATGTCGGACCGGAACTTCCCGAGCTGGATCGCCGTGCCGTTCCAGCAGACCGGGGCGGTGAAAAGCGAGTGGCCCGACGCGGTCGACCAGCCCGCCTGGGACGCCCTGAACCGCCGCGCCGCGCGCCGCGCCGTCATGCTCGGGCGCGACTGACTCCCGCGAAACACGCCGGACCGGAATCCCTCCGGCCCGGCGGACAACGATCGCAAGCGGATCCTGTTCGAAGCGTTCCGGAAAAACGAAAGGCTCTGACTCAGGCCAGCGCGAGCAGCGCAATCCCGGCAGCCGTCAGAAACACACCGCTCCACTGACCGGGCGACAGGCCCGTCGTGAAGCAGGCCGCCATCGCCAGCTGGATCAGCAGGAACGAACCGCCCGTGCAGACCGCCGCCGCCAGATTCGGGTGAAGCTCGCGGTAAATGCGCATCAAAAACAGGATGCTCGTTATGCCGATCAGGTTTCCGCCCGCAAACCCGAACCAGTAACGGCCGCCGCCGGCGCTGCCCCATTTGAAGAGCAGCGCCGCCGCGACCTGAAACAGCAGAAACAGGGTGATGCTAACGGCGATCCGCATCTTTCCTCCGGTAGAAGACGAGGCGGCTTGAACGTTTTTCCGGAAGCGACAGTGTGATTCCGTCTTCCATCAATTGTTTTCCGGCAGCGGTGAAGGGTTCGAAGCCGCCGTCCGCATCCTCGACGCAATATTCCGCGGCGGGTTCAAGTCCGCGCAGCCGGACGTCGGCGGAGCGGTAGAAGCTTCGCTCCCCCCGGAACGCCTCGAGGATGCCGCGCCCGAGATCGGGCCGGTCGAACTGCATGAGCGTCCACGCCCCGATTCCGGCATGAAATGCGTCGAGGCAGTAATAATCTCCGGAGAAGCACTCCTTCGCGCGCAGGTATTCGGCGAGCCGTTCCTTCAGCCACGCATGCGGCCACGCCGGGTCCGGCGGCCGGCAAGCATACATGAAGTAATGCACCACAAGCCCCGGCCCCATCGAAGCGCGGAAGTTATAGGTGTCGCCGCCCGCCTGATTCTGCACGCCGAAGCTGAAAGCGGGCAGATAGTGAGAAAGCCCGGCCACATGGGTCAGCTGCCACTCCGGGTCGAAGCCGTCCGCGCACTGCATATCGCTGGCCCAGAGCGGAATGCTGTAACGCAGCGCCTCGAATTCAAGCCTCCGCCCGCCGGAGGCGCAGTTATCGATCACCAGCTGCGGAAACTTCTTTCGCAGCGACCGCCAGAGCCGCCGGAGCCCGGCAACGTAACGAATCTCGTTCGCGCCGCGGCGGTCCGGAGCGTCATTCTCGCGCCACGGGCCGAGCGGTGAAATGTTGAAGTCGATCCTAAGCCAGTCGAGCGCATTCTCCTCTATCAACTCCGACAGCGTATCGAAACACCACTGCCACGCCTCCGGGCGGCCGAGATTCAAAAGCAGGTTCTCGCCGGTCTCCGAAGAGGCCAGAAAATACTCCGGATGCTCACGGTAAATCCGGGTGTTCTTCACGGCCCGTTCCGGCTCGATCCAGAGCATCTGCTTCATTCCGGCGGCATGGCTCGCGGCGGAGATGTTCCGCAGCTTCTCCGGCAGGATCGCCGGATTGAACTTCCAGTCGCCGGTCGTACTGCTCTAGGTCGAATCGAATTCATCGGGACTGTACGATCCGGGCGGCCCGTACCAGCCCGCATCGATCCAGTGCAGTTCGAACGGCATTTTCCGCGCCGCGATATTCGCAATCCGGGTCAGGTGCTCCGCTTCGGTCATGCCGCCCCAGTTCGAGCTGCTGAGCGGCACCTCCACGATTTTCCCTCCGATGCGCGGCTGAATCTTTTCGCGCAGGAACCGGCGCCAGAGATTCACGCCGCGTTCCGTGCCGCCGGACTCGTTCCAGACCAGCGCGACCGACGGCAGCTCGATCCGTTCGCCGGGCTCAAGCACCATATCGATCTCTTCGATTCCGGCCCGGATATCCACAACGGCGGCCGAAGGCTGCGGCACGAGCTCCGCACTCCACTGACCGGACCAGCCGATGGCGATGCGCAGATTGCAAACGCCGTCGGTCAGGTCGAAACAGGGCAGCCAGTCAACCGACGGGCGGCCTCCAACCGCTCCGAAACGGATCGTTTTCTCCGCCCCGTCAAGGGACTCCTCCACGGGCGTAAACGAATCGCGGAAGGCTTCCCTGAAACCGCAGTCAGGCAGCTGAAAACTGCCGTGCCGCCGCAGCAGCCGCAGCGTTTCCGGCATGCCGACGGACAATTGCAGCGAATCGACCCCGGAGAGGCGCCGGGAACGGTCCGCCGCCGGATTCTCAAAGGCGACCCGGTACTCCAGCACCGGCAGCTCATGGAACAGTTTCATGGTCACCGTGAGCCGCAGCCCGGAATCCGCACCGCCCGACACTGCGGAGAAAAGCGTATGGTCGCCGCGCTCTTCACTGCGGCGTTCAATCCCGTACCGGCGGTAAAACTCCGCAGCGTCGAGCCCGCCGAAGCGGAAGCCGACCGGAAGCGATCCCGCGCCGAAACCGAATTCGCGTGTGCCGAGCCGCATCACGCAGCCGGAAACCGTCTCGACTTCCGGCGCGCACCAGTCGACATTCGCAAGGTCGATTCCCGCCGGCGACTCGACGATGAGCTCAAACTCCGCTGCCCCGTTCAGCTCCGCTTCAAACGCGACTCCGCCGTCGGCATAACGGACGGCGGGTGAAATGGAGACGCATTTCCCGCCGATTTCGACCGAAAAGAACGCCGGAGCGATCCGAGCGCGCCCGGAATCCGTGGCGGCGTTCCGTTCGATCCCGACGACCGCGCGGAAGCGGCGCAGCGGTTCCGTCGAAGCGATCCGTATCCGGCTCGGCGAGTGGGTTCCGAAGCCGTACGCATACTCCGTCTCCCCGACCTTCAGCGGACCGGTGCGGACCAGATTCACACCGCGCGCCAGCGTGCCCCACCCCTGTTCGATCAATTCGCAGCGGCAGGGTGTGCCGCAGCCTTCCGCCAGTTTCCGCAAAAATCCGATGTCCATACTTTTTCCCATGACAGCCTCCGTGTTGCTGCCATTAATGATACCGCACATTTGCATTTTCCGGAATGCAGGATATTGTTATCTTTATGTAAAAAATCACTTTTTTTCAACTGAAACCGGGAGAAATTCATGGAACAAATCGAAAATGTGCCTCTGGATTTCGAGTTTCTGGACGGCGGCGTCACACCGGTGAACCGCGGTAACGACACCGGCCGGCGGCGCTTTCCGTTTCACGTGCTGGTCTGCAACGACGGCATGTCGAGCCGGGCGGAACGCGAAACCCGCGTCACCGCAGTAAGCGACGGCGAGGGTTACCTGATCCGCAAAAACGAACTGCACCGGCTGCGGACCCGTGAAGGAGAACACCCTGTTTCCGTCTGGTGTCACTTTCGGATCACGCTGCTGCACGGGATGGATTTTCTCGATTTCTTCGAACTGCCGGAAAAGTTCACGCCGCCGGAAAGCACACGCATCCGGGAGGCGTGCCGCAATCTCTTGGCCGGGCCTCCGGCTTCCGCGCTCCGGCAGATGCTGTTCCGCAAGAGCGCGGGGCTGCGGCTCGTGGAAGCGGTTACCGCGGCCTGCCGGGAACGCGAGGATACGCCGGAGAGGCTCGGACAACTCCGGCGGCTCGTTCCGGCGCTCGACTTCATGAGCCGCAACCTTGCCGGGAAGTGTCGGCTTGAAGAGGCCGCCGCTCGCGCGAACCTGTCGGAATCGCGCTTTACCGTGTTGTTCAAGCAGACCATGACCAGTTCGCCGGGCGCCTACTGGCAGTCGCTGAGATTGCGCCGGGCGCACGAACTGCTGAGCGCGGGTTCGACGCCGGCGGAAACCGCCGCCGCCCTCGGTTTCTGCGACGTCTTCCACTTCAGCCGCAGTTTCAAACGCCACTTCGGAGTGACTCCGGCGGAATACCTGCGCCGCCGCCGCGAACGCCTCTCGCCGTTTTAATACGGAAAACAGGGAGCACGGGCGACCGGGTTCAGGGCCTTCGGCCCCCGCGAGGTTCCAAGGGGCGCGAAGCCCCCCTGGCGGAGTTTGAGGCTGCGCCTCAAGCCGATCCGGGCGAAGCTCCAGCCCAGAAGACCGCAACGCAACAAGCGCTGCACGGCCGACATACGGAAGGGGAGCGCAAGCGACCGGGTTCAGGGCCCTCGGCCCTGGCGAGGTTCCAAGGGGCGCGAAGCCCCCTGGCGGAGTTTGAGGCTGCGCCCCAAGCCGATCCGGGCGAAGCTCCAGCTCAGAAGACCGCAACGCAGTTGCGGCGCTTCGCACGGCCTGAGCGACGCGGCAAAAGCCGCGGAGCGACCAAAAGGTCTATCGCACCGTCACCCCGGCAAGCATGGATTGACCGGAGCCGCCGACATGGTTGAAATGCGAAGCAACATTGATTGGTGAGTTTGCACGCCCCTTCCGGGGCGCGGTCTTTATGCGCATTCGCGCAACAGACCGTGCGGGCTCCCCGTCCGAATCTCCGATTCGGTTTGTGAGCTGGTCGTTCCGCCCGCAGCTTGTCTCCGACGGCCAAGGCGCTTCACCCTTGGAACCCGACCGGCAAGGTGCCGGTGCCGTCGGCGGCTTCGCCGCCTTTATGCGGCCTTCCATCTACCCTTCCCCGTCGGCCGGCTTCTGGTGGCGGCTGCGGAACTCGGTCGGGCTCATCTTGCAGATCCGCCGGAAAGCCAGGCTCAGGTTCTTGCCCGACTCGAAACCGGATTCGGCCGCGAAGCTTCCCCGGCTCAGCAGTCCGCATGGTGTCCGGCACAATCATGACAGCCTCCTCCCGCGTTGATCCGTTCGACAGCGTTTCCTCCGTCAATATACCCCGTCCGAAACGCTTCGGCAACCGGAACCGTCAAAAAAACGGCTGAAATTCGCAGATAAACGCCATTTTTTGATCAGACTGTTCAGCAGTTCCGCCAGAAACGGTTCACAGCAGCCAGAGCGACCCGGATTTCCGGCAGATACGGGTGCCAGAGCTTCTCGTATTCGAGCGTGACCAGAGCGGTGTAATCGACCTCTTCAAGCAGTTCGAGCAGTTCCGGAACCGCCAGATCCCCCTCGCCCGGAACGGTGGCGACGAGCTTGCCGTCCGAATCGAGTCTGCTGTCCTTCACGTGGATATCGACCACATGCCCGGCCAGCAGCTCCCAGCTGTCCCGGAAAGTTTCGCCGGCAAAACGGCAGGTGTGATGCGCATCCCAGATGACCGGCAGCTCCCCGTCGACCCGGTCGAGCAGCCGGCGGCAGCGCGCTGCGGACGAATAGCCGTCGTGCGTCTCCAGCGCAAGCTTCGCCTTCAGGTTCTGCCCGCGAAACCAGGCGAGGTTTTCGAGCGCGACCGTGAGCTTTTCGGAATCGAGTTCCTCGGCAAAATCGAATCCGCCGAACACCCGCAGATACGGAACCCCTGCCTCGTCGGCCAGGCGGCCAAGCGCCGCCAGCTCCTCGTAATTGTTCCTGCGGGACGAAATGCCGAACGAACTGCCGAAAACGCGAATCCGCCCTTCCCCGGCCAGACGCTTCAGCTGCGCGCGCTTCTCCGGTTCCTCAAACACCTTCGGCAGATCGATCGAACCGTCGACCGAACGAAGCTCCAGCATCCGGAAATCATACTCGTCAGCCAGTGCAACCGCTTCGCCCAACGAACACTCCGGGCACCCGAGCGTCGAAAATCCCCACTTGAAATCACGCATTTCCGCTTCTCCTTCCCGCCAGACAAAACCTCAAAGAACTAAGAACTTATCAACTGACAAGCTCTCAATCGAACAGCAAACAGCGCCGCACAACCGCCGCCATTTTCCCGTGACCGTAATTCGACAGATGCAATCCGTCCACCGTTGACCCGCCCCCCGACAGCACCGCGGCGAAACGGCGGCGCGGAATCAGCGTCACTCCATATTTCGCCGCCAGCTCCCGCTGTGCCCGCAGATACGAGCTTCGGAACGGCGGCAGCGGCAGTTCGAACATCAGAACCGGCACATCGAACGACGCCGCAACGCCGAGCAGCCCGTCGAGCTTCCGCCGGAATTCGGCTCCCGGCACGCCGCCGAGCAGGTCGTTGCCGCCGAGCTCAATCACCAGTACATCACCGGGACAGAACCGGAACTGTTCGAGGGTCCGGCGCGACGTCGAGACCCGGCTGCCCGGCACGGCGCGATTCTCGATCCGCCCCGGGTGCTCCTCATCGAGCAGCACGCTCCAGACCCGCTCGCCCGCAAAACCGATCCCCGAGCTGATCGAGTCGGCCAGAATCCGGACGCGCCCCCGGACCGCAACCGGCTCTCCGTCCAGCCAGTACGGGAGTTCAAACACCGCCGCAGCCAGAATAACGGCCCCGAACACCCCTTGCACAATCCGGCGCTTTCCGTACCGGAACTGCAGCGCCGCCATCGTACCGGCCGTGGCCAGGAGCAGAAGCCACCAGAGCCAGCCGGGAACCGGTGTGGATGACAATGCGATCTGGAGAATGCCGAGCACGGCCGCCGTCTGCGCCAGATGGAGCCGCCACCCCTTCCCCGCTCCGATCCCCGACAGACAGGAGACCAGCAAAGTGATCACGCCGCCCCAGAAGATCCAGCCGGAACCGATGTAAATCAACAGCGGATGCATCGAACGCACCTCCTTCGTCAGCGCTGTTCCCAGACCACCCGGAGAAGCACAAGCCAGACTGCAAGAAACAGAAATGCCGAAAAAATTCCGACCACGATTTTCGTCCGCTTCGCCGTCCGCACCGCCCGGCTGAAAAAGGCATACCAGTCGAGAATACCGGTCAGATAGAGAACCATCACACAGACAACCAGCATCTGCAGCGGCCGGCTCACCCCTTCGAGCGCGATCGCCGCACCTGCCGGAATACAGCCGATCAGAAACAGAAGCAGAGGTATGAGAAAGCGCTTCACGGCTTCTCCGGCTCCGGGCGGGTGATGATCACGGCGACGCCGCTGAACGCGGACTCCGCCCGCCGGGCCAGCTCCTCCCCGCCGAGGAAAACCGCCGTCGAAAGCCAGTCGGCCAGCAGAGCCGACGGCGCGATCACCGTAACCGACCCGCCGTCCTGCGTCGGCAGCCCGGTCACCGGATTCATGATGTGTCCGTACCGCCTGCCGCCGATCGTGACGAACCGCTCGTAATCCCCGCTGGTCGAAAGCGATACATCGCAGAGCTCGAGAACATCGTCAAGCAGCTCGCTCCGCTTCTGCGGATTCCGGATGCCGACCCGGTAGGCCTCCTGTCCCGGCGGCGGCTTCGGCAGCAGCCGCAGATTTCCGCCGAGGTCGATCACACCGCGCCGAATGCCGGCCTTCCCGGCCTCCTCCGCCGCCCGGTCGACCGCGTAGCCCTTCGCAATTCCGCCGAGATCGAAGCTCATGCCCGGAACCGTGAATTTCACACTGCGGGCGGCGTCGTCAAAGGAGGCTTTGTCGAGACCGACCTTCGCCTGCGCCTCGGCAATCTCCTGCCGCGACGGCAGCGTATCGCCGCGTTTGCGGTAAAATCCCCAGAGATCCATAAGCGGCTTCGCCGTGATATCGAAGGCGCCGTCCGAAAACAGATACGCCTTCCGCGCCTCGAGCAGCAGATACCAGAGCTCGGGGGAACAGACGAACGGCTCCTCCGCCGCCTTCGCATTCAGGCGCGAGAGCTCGCTGCCGGAGTCGTACAGATTGCAGAGCTCCACCACCCGGTCGAACGCGGCGCCGGCCCGGTCCGCCGCTTCGCGGGCGGCCTCGGGCGGGCCGTAGAAGGTGAACTTCGCAACCGTACCCATTACCGGAAACGTCCGCTCGAACTTCGCATTCCGCTCCGCCGTCCGGTCCGCCAGCCGCACGACCAGCAGAACGAGCACCGTAAGCAGCACCAGGCCAAGCGCGATTCCGTAACGGGTGCGGTTCGTCATAACGTCACGCCCTCTCCACCGAGATACGGCAGCTTTCGCCGTTCACATCGGCTTCCGCGCCGTTTTCCGCCGGACCGGTTTCGAAGGCGACCGCCAGCGTTTCTTCACAGATGTACGCCCGGTTCGCCTCGAGAGCCGCTTCCCGCTTCTCCGGCACCAAGCAGACGACCCGGATCCGGTCGGTCACATCGAATCCCTTCTCCTTGCGGAGATTCTGGATTTTGCTGACAAGTTCGCGCGCAAAGCCTTCCCCCTCAAGCTCCGGCGTCAGCTCGGTCGCCAGCGCGATCGTGATGCCGTTCTCGCTCGCGGCGACCAGGCCCGGCTTCTCTTCGCGCTGAACGACGAGATCCTCCGCCGTGATTTCGGCTTCGGTGCCGTCCGCCAGCACAAGCTTGTACGGCTTCCCGGCGAGGACGTCGCCGATTTCGCGGCCGGTCAACGCCTGGATCTTCGCGGCGGCCTCCTTCATGTTTTTGCCGAGGCGGCTGCCGAGCACCTTGAAGTTCGCCTTGGCGGAGCGCCTGACCAGCGCCTCTTCGTCGTCGCTGAACTCGACGCTCTTCACGTTCAGCTCCTCGGCGACGATCCAGGCGGTCTCCTCGAGCATTTTGCGCGACGCGGCATCCGGGGAGGCCAGCACCGCCTTCGCAAGCGGCTGGCGCACCTTCAGGTTGTTCGCGGTGCGCAGGAAGCGGCCGGACGACACCGCCGTCATGGTCAGCTCCATCTGCTTTTCGAGATATTCGTCACGGCAGTCGTTCGGCTCCGGATAGTCGCAGAGGTGAACCGACTCCGGCATCTCCTTCGTCCGGAGCGTACGGTAGATCGCCTCGGTCGTGAACGGGATGAACGGCGCGGCGGTCTTCGCAAAGGTCAGCAGCACATAGTGCAGCGTCCGGTACGCCTCGCGCTTGTCGGCGTCGTCGCTCGATTTCCAGAACCGGCGGCGGCTGCGGCGGATATACCAGTTGGTCAGGTCGTCGATGAACCGGCTGAACCGGTTCGCGGCCTTCTGCAGGTTGTACGCATCGAGCTCGCCGCGGATCTCCTCGACCATCTGCGAGGCCGACGACAGAATCCAGCGGTCCAGCACGTTCGACGCCTTCGCGGGCGGCTGCACCTCCCCGGCGGGCGGTTCGTAGCCGTCCACATTCGCATAGGTCGTGAAAAACGACAGCGCGTTCCACATCGGGATCATCACGCCGCGCAGGATCTCCTTCACGCCCGCCTCCGAAAACTTCAGGTCCTCGGCGCGCACGACCTGGCTGCCGAGCATGAAGAGCCGCAGCGCATCCGCGCCGTAGGTATTCACCACAACCATCGGGTCCGGATAGTTCTTGAGGCGCTTCGACATCTTCTGGCCGTTTTCAGCCAGGATCAGCCCGTTCACCAGAACGTTCTTGAACGGCGGCCGGTCGAACAGCGCCGACGCGAGCACGACCAGCGTGTAGAACCAGCCGCGGGTCTGGTCGAGCCCCTCCGCGATGAAGTCGGCCGGAAAGTGCTCCTCGAACTGCTTCTTGTTTTCGAACGGATAGTGCATGCGCGCATACGGCATCGAACCGGATTCAAACCAGCAGTCGAACACCTCTTCGACCCGCTTCAGCGGGGATTTTCCGGTCGGCGACGGGATTTCGAGCTTATCGATGAAATGCTTGTGCAGATCCTCGATTTTCCGCCCGGTCAGCTTCTCAAGCTCCGCGACGCTGCCCGGCACGATGACCTCGCCTTCCGGATTGCGCCAGATCGGCAGCGGCGTCCCCCAGAAGCGGTTGCGGCTGATCGCCCAGTCGCGGGCATTCTCGAGCCACTTGCCGAACCGCCCGTCACGCAGATGCGCCGGGACCCAGTTGATCGACTGGTTGTTTTTGACCATCCTGTCGCGCAGCTGCTCGGCCCGGACGAACCAGGTCGAAATCGTGCGGTAGATCAGCGGGCCGTCATCGCGCCAGCAGTGCGGATAGCTGTGCCGGATCTGGTCGCGGCGGACGAGCTTACCCTCATCCTTCAGCCGCTGGATGATCTCCTTGTCGGTCTCCTTGACCGCGCGGCCGGCGTAGTCCGGAATTTCGTCCGTGAAGCGGCACTCCGCATCGATCGGGCAGACCTCCGGAAGCCCCGCCGCCTTGCAGAGCGCATTGTCGTCCTCGCCGAAGCCCGGCGCGCAGTGCACGATGCCGGTGCCGTCGCTGATACTGACGAAATCACCGCAGAGCACCTGAAACGCCCCCTGCGCGTCCAGCTCCGCGAAATAGTTGAAAAGCGGCTCGTAGCGCCGCCCGGCCAGGTCGGCGCCTTTGCCGCGCCAGACGATCTCCGGCGTCTCCCTGTAATACGCGCCGAGACGGTTTTCGGCCAGATAGAAAAACTCGTCGCCGTCCTTGACCTTCACATAATCGACCTCCGGACCGACCGCGAGCGCAAGGTTCGACGGCAGCGTCCACGGCGTCGTGGTCCACGCGAGGATGTAGCTGTTCTCCTCATCGCGCAGCTTGAAGCGGATCGTGATCGCCGGGTCGACGACCTCCTTGTACCCCTGATTCGTCTCGAAGTTCGACAGCGGCGTCGCGCAGCGCGGACAGTACGGCAGGATCTTGTAGCCTTCATACACCAGCCCCTTGTCCCACAAAGCCTTGAACACCCACCAGACCGACTCCATGAAATTGCGGTCCATGGTGCGGTAGCCGCGGCGGAAATCGACCCAGCGGCCCATGCGGGTCACGACCGTCTCCCACTCCGACGTGTAGCGCAGCACGATCGAACGGCACGCCTCGTTGAATTTGTCGACGCCGTACGCCTCGATGTCGCGCTTGCTCTGCAGCTTCAACACCTTTTCCATCTCGTTCTCGACCGGCAGCCCGTGGCAGTCCCAGCCGAACGAACGCTCGACGTAGTTGCCGCGCATGGTCTGGTAGCGCGGAACCACGTCCTTGATCGTGCCGGCCAGCAGATGTCCGTAATGCGGCAGGCCGGTCGCAAACGGCGGACCGTCGTAAAAGACGTATTCGGGGCCGCCCTTGCGCTGCTTCAGCGATTTCTCGAAGATGCCGGACTCCTTCCAGAACTCGAGTACCTCGCATTCCAGCGCCGGAAAATTGACCTGATTTGAGATGTTTTTGAACGCCATTGGTTTCACCCGTCTATTTTATATGATTCAAAACAATTTTTAATATGCGCCGGCGACGGCTTCGCGGAGCACCAGCTGCCGATCACCAGCGCGAGAAACGAAAGCGGCAGCGAATACACGAGGGTATCCACATACGGCCACGGAAATTCCGAAACAAGCTCATTCCTGCCGAACAGCGCCCGGCAGATTCCGAGCGCCGCCGACTCCTTGCTGTGCAGGAACACCAGCCCGAAGAGACTCACGCCGACGCCGACCGAAATCGACAGCCAGACGCCGAACCGGGTCGCTCCCCGCCAGTAGATCGCGGCGCAGTAGGAGGGCAGAAAAGCCGCCGCGCAGACGCCGAAGAAGATCGCAGTGCCGCGCGCAATGATTCCGGGCGGCAGAATGATCCCGAGGACCACACTGACCGCGATCCCGAATATCACCCCCAATCGGGTGATGAGCACGCTGTCGCGCTTCACACTTGAAAGGTTGCGGAACAAATCGTGTCCGATCGCCGAACCGGTCACGTGGAACAGCGAACTCAGCGTCGACATCGCCGCCGACAGCAGCGTCAGCGAAAAAATGTAGAGGATCACCGGCGGCAGCGCCTGACGGATGAAAAGCGGAATAATGAGATCCGGATTCCCCCCGGCCGCCTCGATCGCGAGCTTGCCGGAGATGCCTTCCGCAATCCCCTTGTCGGCATGGTAGAAAAACACGTTCGACAGCGCGCCGACCATGTAGGCCGCACCCGCCGTGCAGAGAATGAAAACCGAACCGATCACGACCGCCCGATTCAGCTCGCGCGTACTCTTGACCGTCATGAAGCGGACCGCGAGCTGCGGCTGCGCCAGGGCGCCGATGCCGACGCCGAGCATGAGGCTCGAAACCAGCGTCCACCACCAGACCGAATTGAATTTCGGCATGGCGGTCCATCCCTGGTGGCCGAGCGCCGCCTCCTTCGGCAAACGCTCCGCGACCAGCGGCGCCATATCGGTCAGAGCCTGGTGCGCGCTTGCGACGCCGCCGAGCTTCCAGTAGCACATGACCAGCAGCGAAAGCATGCCGGCGATCATGACCGTCCCCATCATCGCATCGACGTACATGACTCCTTTGAGCCCGCCGAAAACGACATAGACCGCGACCACGAGCGCGAAAACCGCCAGCGCCCAGCCGTAGTCGATCATCATGACCTCCTGAAGGAACCGCGCGCCGCCGATCAGCACCACGCTCGAATAGAGCGGCATGAACAGAAAGATGATCGCGGCGAGAAACACCTTCAGATAATTCGACTCGAAGCGGTTGCCCATGAATTCCGGGAAAGTGTGCGCATCGAGCGCGAGGCCGATCCGGCGCGTGCGCGGCCCGAAGAAGATGAAAGCGACCACGATGCCGATCGCGATGTTCATGAATACGAGCCACATGAGCCCCATGCCGAACTGCCCCGCGATGCCGCCGAAGCCGACCAGCGCCGACGTGCTGATGAAAGCCGCGCCGTAACTCATCGCCATGACGAACGGATTGACCGAACGCCCGGCCAGCAGATAGTCCTTGTTCGAAGCGGTCCGGCGGAAACCGCGGTAGCCGAGACAGCCGATGATGCCGAGATACACGGCGATAAGGGTGCCGAGCACCCAGGTATTCATGCCGCTGCCGGAGTCGGCGGCGGCCAGCAGCAGCGGCGGCGTCATTGCCGCCCCTCCGCTTTCATGCGGCGCCGGGCCCGGCTGCGGCGCCGGCAGCGCATCTGCGCCTCTTCCTTCCTCGGGTCGGAACCGCGGTTCCAGTTCACCGTTCCGTAAACCACGCCGAAAAGCGTGATTCCGACGCACCCCGCCAGAGCGGCGACAATCTGAAAATCCCCTAATCCGAACATATCCGTTCCACCGAAGAATTTATATTAGAAAGAACAAGCGGACGAGTTTTCGCACTCGCCCGCTCTCATATCGACAATACGGCTCCGGGAGCCGGGAATTACGCCTTGTCGAAGTTGCCGGTGCGGATGCAGCGCACGCACATCTTGACGGTCTTGACCGTTCCGCCGGCATTGATTTTGACGTTCTGGAGGTTCGCTTCGAAGGTACGCTTCACGTTCTTGACCACGTGCATACCGATGCCGCCGGCTTTCTTGGCCAGACCCTTGCGGGTAATGCAGCCGCCGTTGGCCTTGGTCTTCCCGCACATTTCGCAGACTTTGCTCATTTTGTTCCTCATTTCCCCGGCGCATCCGAACAACGGCCGGCCGGCTTCTATCGTTAAACCAAACTTATTTCAATAAAAATGGTGGGTTGACCGGGACTCGAACCCGGGACCACCGCCTTAAAAGGGCGATGCTCTACCGACTGAGCTATCAACCCACCGGAAAATAACCGATGGCAACAGCTTCTTAAGATACCGCGTCTTTCTGTTTTTTCAAATGTTTTTTCGGATTTTTTCCAAAAAATTTGCCCGTGCCGCACTCCGGCTGAACTTTTCCGCTGCTCCGGCTTGATTTCCGCCGGAACCGGTGTATAGTGAATACCAGAAGGCAGGTCATACTCGGAATAGTATCAGCATCGGGCTCTCTTTTGAGCTTATTGTACACGGTAAACACGAGTGAATACAACCTGCCTTCTTTTTCATCGTCTTTCCGGATCTCCCGCTTGCGCCGGCCATCCATTCCGCCCTTGATTTTCCCGGAAAACCGTATATAGTGAATACCAGAAGGCGGGTCATACTCGGAATAGTATCAGCATCGGGCTCTCTTTTGAGCTTATCGCACACTGCAAATCGAGTGAATACAACCCGCCTTCTTTTTATTCCGGAGATTTCGAAACGGCATTCCCGACGGCGGCGCTTCCGGCAACAGCCGCAGGGGAGCCCGCGCCGGAGCAGCCGTTCACTTCACGCCGGAGATCTCGCTCACGTACAGCACGGACTCCTGATCCGGCGTACGGCCGCTGTACAGCCTGCCGCGGAAAACGCCGGATTCTCCGGGCTGAATGCCGCTTTTGCCGATCCAGGCGGACGGAACGACGGCAACCAGCCGAACCGGACTTCCGCCCTTCTCCGGGTCGAGACGGAACGCCAGCGTGTCGCTCATCACCACCTCGAACTCATCCGGCGCCGTCGCGGGAGAGCCGTACACGGCGGAGATTTCGACCTCCTTGCCGTCGAAGTTCCCGGCAAGCTGTTCGAACCCCACCCGCGAAACCCGGTCCGGCATGAACGGCGAAGTGACCACCAGCCCGATCCAGACCACGCCGCCGGCCAGCAGCGCCGAGAGCGCGCCGACCTTCAGCCAGGCGAAGAAGCCCATCTGATGCGGCGCTTTCTTCTCCAGCATGCCGAGCGCCACGATGTTCGCGGTGCTGCCGATCATCGTGATATTGCCGCCGATGCAGGCGCCGAAAAGCAGCGCCCACCAGAGCGGGAACGCCTTGACCGAAACCGAAAGCTGCTCGATGACCGGGCAGAACGCCGCAACGAAAATCACATTGTCCACAAACGCCGAGCCGATCGCGCTGGTCGCGAGGATGAACGGAATCAGCAGCATCGGGCTGCCGCCGCAGACGCTCGTGAAGTAATCGGCCATGACCCGGTCGACATGCGTATGTTCGAGCGTCCCGGCAATCGCAAAGAGCAGCATGAAAAAGAGCAGCGTCCACCAGTCCACTTCGCGTTCGACGTAATGCCGCGCGCGGTCCGGCCGCAAAATCATGACCAGCCCGGCGCAGACCAGCGGAGCCACCAGCAGCACGCTGTTCCGCCCGAGTCCGAGCAGCGTTTCGAGCTGATGGTGCGATGCGATCGCCAGAATCGTGAAAATCAGCAGCGCGAGTCCGCGCCTGTACGGAACGTCCACCACCGGAGCCAGAGAAAGGTTCCGGCTCAGCCGCTCCTGCAAATTGACGTCGAACTGCCGCAGCTCCTTCCGGTAGAAATAGAGCAGAAACAGCACCGTCACCCCCAGCGCGACGAGCATGAGCGGGAACGACCAGAGCATGAAGTCCCCGAAGGTCAGCCCGCCCTTCGTGCCGATATAAATTCCGACCGGATTGCCCATCATGGTCCCGGCCGAGCCGACGTTCGTGGCCAGCACCGCAATCAGGATATACGGCGTAGGATTCAGCTTCAGCCGGTCGCAGACCTGAAAAATCAGCGTGGAAATGAAGATGATCGACGTCACCTCGTCCACCGCGCACGCCAGCAGCGCCGAGGCGACCGCGGTCACCGCAATGAATTTCCTGCCGGAAATATTCGGCATCGAAACGATCAGCTGCACGACCCAGGTGAAAAAGCCGAGGTCGCGCAGCGCGCCGACCACGATCATCATGCCGACCAGGAACAGGATGACCTCAAGCGCCGAGGACTGCACGAACTGGGCGATCGAAAGCGAATTCGTACAGATCAGCACCGCAAGCCCGAGAAAGGCGATCGCCAGGCGGAAGCCCCAGAAGAAAAGCGTGCCCATGATGATCGCGAGAAACACGCCGACCGCCGTCGCCTGATGCGCCTCCAATACCGTCGCGCCGCCGGCGGCTCCCACGCCGATGCTCACCAGAAGAAGTATGGCGAAACGGCTCATCATCGTTTTCGGCGACAGGGCGGCGGAACTCTCTTCTCCATGCATGGGGACCATCCTTTCCGTATTCATTGGCGGGAAAACTCCGGTTCAACGGTAATATAACCGCAATTCGTCCAAACGCAAATCTCCGCGCCGCTTCTCACTCCGGGAGATAACCGTGCACTTCCAGCAGCGTGCCGACGAAGGCGAAGAGGTTCACGAAAGCGTGCATCAGCATCGAGGCGGCCAGATTGCGCCGCCAGAGATAGACGAGCTGGAAGGCGACCCCCATCAGGAACAGGCTCGGCGCTCCGAGCAGAAACAGGTGCGCGGCGGAGAAAAGGGCGGCGCCTCCCGCAACCGCCGCCCAGGCGCCGAGCGGCCGGAGCAGCCCGAAGAGCAGCCGGCGGAAAAAGATCTCCTCGCAGACCGGAACCACGATGATGACGCAGACCCCCATCCCGACGAGCACCGGCAAAGAGGCGTCCGCCACGGCGACCAGCAGATCCTGCTTTTCCTGAAAATCGATGTCGAGCGATTCGAGCAGCATCTGCCAGAGAGCGGCGGCAACGGAACTGACCGGCAGAAGCGCCGCAAGCCCGATCAGCGCAGCACGGAAATCCCGCCATTTCGGCGGGCGGAGTCCGAGCTTGCCGCAAAGCCGCCCGGGCGGCGGCCAGACGCCGGCGATCAGCAGCAGCGCCGGCAATTCCACACACTGTCCGGCCATGGTCAGCATCATGACGGCCGGCTGCCCGAGCTTCAGGACGCCCCCGATCACGGCGCCGACGGTGGCGCCGAGCATCGCCGCTCCGAAGCTGCCGAACAGGGCGAACAGCAGCAGCGGCCAGGGAAGTTCCGACCGCCAGGGAATTCTCGTGAAACGGCGTCCGATACCGGTCAAACTCAGCTCTCCTGTTTCAGGATGATTTCCCGCTCCGTATCCGAAAGATGGCGGATTTCGATCCGCAGCGCGGAGTCGGGCAGAATATCCGCGATCCGTTCCGGCCACTCCACGAGCGCCGTCGATTCGGGATCGTCGAGAAACTCGTCCACGCCGAACGCCAGCGCCGACGCGGAGTTTTCGATCCGGTAAAGGTCGAGGTGGTAGAGCATCCCCCGCCGCCCCGGCAGCGGATACTCCTGCACAATCGTGTAGGTCGGGCTCGACACCGGCTCGGTGATGCCCAGCCCGCGCGCGAAGCCGCGCGAAAAGACCGTTTTGCCCGCTCCGAGATCGCCGTCGAGCGCCAGCACGCTGCCGGGCGGGAGCTCCCGCGCCAGCGCCGCGGCGAACGCTTCGGTCTCCTGTTCGGAGCGGCTGATGATTTTCCGTTCAATGTTCATAACCGCACTTTCCATTCCGTAACAACGACCGGCCGGAACAGTCGCAGACATCGGGCTCGCCCGGCTCCGCGACCCCGATCCGGGTCAATTTTGTCAGCTTCCACACCTGCTTCAGCTCCTCCTCGCGGCCGGGCGGAACGGTGAACAGCAGCTCATAATCCTCCCCGTCGGACAAAGCCGACTCCCGCTCCGCACCGGCGCGGAGCGGAACCGCAGCCGGGTCGATGCACAGCCGCAGCCGGGACGCTTTCGCCAGACGCTCCGCATCGAGCAGCAGCCCGTCCGAAATATCCAGCATCGCCGACGCGAAGCCGTTCTCCGCCAGGAACCGCCCCTCCGCGAGACGCGGCTCGAAATCGAGATGGTGACCGCTGGCGAGCGAATTGCCGATCTCTCCGGTCACATACAGCAGGTCGCCCGGCTTCGCTCCGCTGCGCAGCGTGAACGCCGCGGCATCGGCCTCGCCGAGAATCGTCAGCGACGCGACCTCCCCCTCCGCCGGCAGCGACGCGAGGTCCCCGCCGATGACCGACACGCCGAAGCGCTTTCCGGCCTCCGCCGCGCCGCGGCAGAAGGCGAGCACCCACTCCGGGCTGCGGCCGCCCGCCGCCACGCAGAGCAGCGCCCACTTCGGCACGCCGCCCATCGCGGCGATGTCGGAGAGATTCCGGCACATGAGCTTCCGCCCGGCCGCCTCCGGTGAGGTCGTCTCCCGGTAATAGTGAACGCCGCCGACCAGCTGATCGGCGGCGGCGAGCAGAATGCGCCTGCCGCCGCACGCCACGGCCGCGCAGTCGTCCCCCGGACCGGCCACGACATCTTCGGCCTGCGGCAGGGACGGCAGGAGCTGTTTCAGGATGTTCAATTCGTCGAGCATGGAATTCAATATACCCCTTCAAAAAAGAGAAGTCAACTTGAAAAGGGCTCCTTTCCCGGGTATATTAATCAAACGGAGAAAATTTGCTTGATCCACCAGAAAGTCGGGGTTGCCATGTGCGGAATTGCCGGAATCATCAATCACCACGCCGATCCGGCAGCAGGTGAAATCATCGCCGCAATGAACGAGTGCCAGATCCACCGGGGCCCGGACGGAGCGGGAACTTATCTCGACAACGATGTGGCCCTCGGTCACCGCCGCCTTTCGATCATCGACCTCGAAAAAGGCGGCCAGCCGATCTCGAACGAGGACGGCAGCGTCATCGCCGTCTTCAACGGCGAAATCTACAACTACCGCAAGCTGCGCGAAGAGCTGCTCGGGCGCGGCCACAAATTCCGCTCGGAAAGCGACACAGAGGTGATCGTCCATCTCTACGAGGAGCTCGGCGGCGAATGCGTCCAGATGCTCGAAGGGATGTTCGCCTTCGCCGTATACAGCCGCAAGAGCCGCCGTGTGCTGCTCGGGCGCGACCGCATGGGGCAGAAGCCGCTGCTCTATTTCATGGCCGGCGGCACGCTGGTCTTCGCCAGCGAATTCCCGGCGCTCAAGTGCCACCCGGCCATGCCGTCCGAACTCGACGCAAACGCGGTCAGCGACTATCTTTCGTTTCAATACGTGCCGGGGCCGGGCACCATTTACCGGAACGTCCACAAGCTTGCGCCGGGGCACCAGCTCGAATTCCGGCTCAACGACGGGACGACCTCGATCCGCAGCTACTGGAGGCTCGATTACTCGCTCAAGCTGACCGAGCCGTTCGACGAGGCCGCCCGCGAACTCCGGCGGCTCGTCGAAAAGTCGGTCGAGCGGCGGCTCGCGGCCGATGTGCCGGTCGGAACCTTCCTCTCCGGCGGCCTCGATTCGACCATCGTCACCGCCGTCGCCGCCGAAAAGACGCATCCCGGCAAACTCAACGCCTACACGATCGGTTTCAGCGACGCGACCTATGACGAACGTCCCTATGCGACCAGAGCCGCCGAAGCGATCAACCGCCGGATCGGCGGCGGCCTCGTCCAGCGCGAAGCGGTCGTCGATGCGGAGGACTTCTCCCTCGTCGAAAAGATGGCGGCCCACTGCGGAGAGCCGTACGCCGACGCCTCGATCCTGCCGACCGCGCTGCTGTCGAAATTCGCGGCGTCGGAAATCAAGGTCGCGCTTTCCGGCGACGGCGCCGACGAAATCTTCTGCGGCTACGAGCGTTACCTGGCGGTCCGTTACGCATCGCGGCTCGCGCTGCTGCCGGAGACGCTTTCCGCGCCGCTTTTCAAACTGCTGGCTTCGTTCGTGCCGGACGGCGGCGAACGGACCCGCTCCGGCCGCCTGCGCCGGTTCCTGCGGGCGGCGGCGGCTCCGGCCGACCGCCGGTATTACACGCTGCTGAACCGCTGCGACGCTTCGCTCAAGAGCTCCCTGTTCGGCGAACGGCTGCGCGACGCGGCGAAGCGGGATTCCGCCGAACTTTTCGAATCTCTGCAGTGGTCGCTGACCGGCGCGGACCGGATCGAGCGCCTGTCGGAACTCGATCTGCACACCTACCTGCCCGGCGACATCCTGCCGAAAGTGGATATCGCGTCGATGGCTTCGTCACTTGAAGTGCGTTCCCCGTTCCTCGACCGCGAGGTGCTTGAATTCGCGGCGCGGCTGCCGCTGTCGTACAAACTGCACGGCTCCAGGCGCAAGCACATTCTCGCGGAAGCCTTCCGGGACCTGGTGCCGCATGAAATTTCCGCGCGCCCCAAAAAGGGGTTCGGTGTGCCGGTCGCCTCGTATCTGCGCAAAGAGTGGCACAACCTGGCCGAACAGGCGCTGTTCGAAGGACAGCTCGTCCGCAGCGGCTGCTTCCAGGCCCCGGCCATCCGGAAAATCTGGAGCGAGCACCAGTCCGGAAGGCGCGATCACAGTTACCAGCTGTGGAGCCTCTTGCTCTTTTCCCTGTTTCTGGACCGTAACCGATAGAGGAGGTTTGTCATGAAGAAAGAAAAAGTCGTCATCATCGGCAGCGGGCCGGCCGGCTACACGGCCGCCATCTACACCGCCCGCGCCAACCTGAAGCCGCTCGTCATCGCCGGGACGCTTCCGGGCGGGCTGCTGACCCAGACCACCCACGTCGAGAATTTTCCGGGATTTCCGGACGGCGTGACCGGGTTCGATCTCGTCATGGGCATGCAGCAGCAGGCCGAACGTTTCGGGGCCCGGATCGAATACGACGAGGTCCAGGAGCTCTCCCTGACCGACGGAGGCTGCCAGACCGTCCGCCTCGCCTCCGGCGACACCATCGAAGCCGAAGCCCTCATTCTGGCCACAGGCGCAAGTCCGCGCTATCTCGGCATTCCGTCCGAAGAGCGGCTCCGGAACAAGGGGGTCTCCGCCTGCGCGACCTGCGACGGCGCATTTTACCAGAACGTTCCGGTCGCCGTCCTCGGCGGCGGCGATTCCGCCATGGAAGAGGCGCTCTTCCTGACCCGTTTTGCCAGCAAGGTCTATGTGGTGCACCGCCGCGACGAGCTGCGCGCCTCGCGCATCATGGCGGAGCGCGCCATGAACGACCCGAAGATCGAGTTCGTCTGGTCCGGCGTCGTCGAAGAGGTTCTGGGCGAAAGCAAGGTCGAAGGGCTGCGGGTCAGGAACGTCAAGACCGGCGAGACATTCGTCATCGACTGCCGGGCCGTCTTCGTCGCCCTCGGCCACGTGCCGAACACCGCGCTCTTCAAGCAGTTCATCGACACCGATGAAACCGGCTACGTGATCCTGAACGACCGTTCTTCGAAGACGAAGCTCGGCGGAGTCTTCGTCGCCGGCGACTGCGCCGACCGCAACTACCGGCAGGCGATCACCGCCGCCGGCATGGGCTGCCAGGCCGGCATTGACGCCGAGCGCTATCTCGAGTGCCGGCACGAATAACCCGGCAGCGGCGTCGGCTCCGGATATTGTGCCCAAACGCGAAAAGCAGCGGCAGGACCCTGAAGCAGAAAGAAGGAAGTTCCCCGCCCCTGGAAACCGAAGTGCCCCGGGGTTCGGGGTCATTCGGCTCTGAACTCCGGAATTCTCAAGGGCGCGGACCTCTGAACAAAATGTGAAACGGCGCTTCGCGTTTCGACTGTTCCACGCCCGGTTTCATAACCGAATTCCGTAAGAGCTGCATCGCGTCCCGGAGGACAGGGTACGTCCCCTCTTGAATAAAAAAATGCAGACGGTAACGGAAAGTTACCGGGCGATGTTTTTAATTTATTTATACTCAACAGATTCCTCTGATTTCAGCGATCTTCATGCAATTTCCGGTTCAACTGAGTGATGCATTGACATCATCCACAAAAAAATGAATTTTTTTCGATTTGCTCTTGACATCCGGCTTCGAATCGATCATAATTAAACTGTAAACCGTTTTTAGTTTAACAGAAAAAATTCGGAGGCGGGAGAACAATGGCCGGAGTCAAAACGGGGCTGGTGAAACAGGCGCTGGTCCGCTACATTCGGGAAAGGGAGCTGCGACGGGGGGACCGGCTGCCGCCGCAGGGAACGCTGCGCAAAAGCCTCGGCTTCGGGACGGCGACGATCGCGGCCGCGATCCATGAGCTGAAGGAGGATCAGGTGCTCGAGGTGCGTGACAAGATCGGCGTTTTCGTTGTGAATCCGGAAGCGGACGGACACACCGGCCGGGTCATCGGGCTGGCCGTCAACGCGCTTGAAGTCAGCGCGTTCCGCAGCTGCCTGTCGAATCTTCTGCTGATCCAGCTGGCGGAACGCGGCTGGCAGGTGCGGCCGTTCTTCTGCATGAATCCGGACCTGAGCGGCAAACTCGACCTGGCCTCTTTCCCGGGTTTGCGGCGAACGGTCGAACAGGGAGGAATCGAAGCGCTGATCTCACTCGGGGATTTCTCGGATGAATCGATGCGTTATTTTCAGTCGAAACAGCTGCCGACGCTGTTCATCGGCAGTCTCGAACGCAGCGGCGAACGGGTTTATATCGACATGGAGTCCTACATGCACGAGGCGCTCGCAAAGCTGAAGGAACGCGGCTGCCGCCGTCCGGCCGCGCTGATTTCGAAGGGACTCGAGCCGTTGCGGAAGCGCTTCTTCACGGACCTGAACGGATTTCCGCAGACGGAACATCCGGAGATGCTCTTCCTGAGCGGCAATTTCGTGCCGGACGGCGCAGAGGCGGCCCGGCGGCTGCTCGCCGAAGTTCCGGAACTCCGTCCCGACGGCGTGGTGATCTTCGACGATACGCTGGCCAGCAGCTTTACGGCGGAGCTCTACCGCTCCGGCTCCGGCTACCGGCCGCGCCTCGCCATTCTGCGCAACCTGCAAAACCCGATGGACTTCGCAACCGTCGACCCGGTCATTTTCACGGTCGACCTGAACGAACTCGCCGCCGCCGCCGCCCGGCTGCTCTGGAAGCGCTTCCACGGAGACACAACTCCGATGCTCCATCCCTACGTTCCGGTCCACACCAACCCCATGGAGGTTTTCTCATGAAACGTTTCCGCTTCACTCTGATCGAGGTGCCGATGAATATGTCACAACATAACCGTAATTCCGCATAATACCGGGTATGTGAAGTTTCCGTATGCGGCTTGCCATGATATAACTCCTTTTCGTTGAATGAATTTATTCGGCCTCTGGCGGCAGAATTGTTCTGTTTGCTCTTCCTGGTTTCGTCCGTCTTCATTGCCGTGGGATTCGCGGGGGAAATACATTTCCCCCGCACCCCCATTTCTTACTCTGTGCCGGGCTTTCATTTCCCGTGGGTTGCGCCCTTCCCGCCCGCGGCGGAGGACTTTGTCCTCCTTACTTGTCCGCCTGCGGCGGCCAACTCTTCACCGCCCGCTTCGCGGGCTGCGGCAGAGGGCCTTCGCTCCGCTGCGTTCACCTTCGTCGCACCTGCTCCTCGCTGCCCGCTTCGGCTGCCGCCGAACCGTGCAGTCCGTTCACATCCGCTGCGCGGCGCATACCGCGCTTTTTTGCCGGGCGGCAATGCTGTTTTGTTTCACATACCCGGTATTATGCGCAAATCGTTCACTCTGATCGAACTTCTAGTGGTTATTGCCATCATCGCGATCCTGGCCAGCATGCTGCTGCCCGCGCTGAACCAGGCGCGGGAGCGCGGCAGGAACACGACCTGCAAAAGCAATCTCAAGCAACTGGGCCTGGCCTTTGCCATGTATGCCGGCGACAACAACGACTGGTGCGTGATGGGCAACGCGCAGAACAACCGCTGGGGCGTGCGGACCTGGCCGAAGCGGCTCATCGAAGGCAATTACATCTCCGGCATCCGCAACACCTTCTGCCCGAGCGACAAACTGACCGCCTCCCGGGAACAGGCCAGGAAAAACGTGCTGGCCGGCGATCTCGGGGATTACGACCACAGCGTCAAAAATTCCGTCAGCTACGGGCTGAACATTTATTCCCTCGGCGACTACCCGGGCTCGCCGAACCTGCCGCCGCAGAAATTGACGTCGCTGTACAATTTCCGGGAACGTTCGCCCGATCTCATCATGTTCATCGACGCCGACCGCTGGATCGCGGGCTTCGGCGGAGACGTGGTCGAAACCGGCGGCTACGGCATCATTCCGCGCCACGCCAACCGGGCCAACCTTGTCGCCCTGGGCGGACATGTGACGGAGCTGACGTCAACCAAGAACTTCAGTGACGACGATCTCGTCCTCAACGCCATCCGCGGAGCCTGGCGGAGCGACGGCAACACGCTGCGGCGCTATGCCGACCCGTACATCAAAGGTACCGCCGGTTTGAAAAAATGTTACTGGTAAAGGGAAAAGTCATGAAATGGAAGCTGATGATACTGCCGGCGCTCCTTCTGCCGGTACTGGCGGCGGCGGCTCCGAAACTGGTCGAAAACGGGCGTTCCGACTATGCGATCGTCCTGCCGCAATCGGCGATTCTGCCGGAAGAGACAGCCGCAAAGGAACTGCAGTCGATGCTGAAACGCATCTCCGGCGCAGAACTGCCGATCGTCCGGGACGAAACCTACGCGGGCAAAGCGATCCTGCTCGGCCGGAGCGACCGGACCGCGCAGCTGCTCGGCGTCGATTTCCGGGAACTCCGTCCCGACGAAATCCTGCTGAAGCAGTGCGGCGACGACCTTGTCCTCTCCGGAGACCGGCCGCGCGGCACCCTCTATGCGGTATATGAATTCCTCGAAGAACTCGGCGTGCGCCGCTGGACCTTCCGGGATGAAGAGATCCCGCACCTTGCGACGATCGGGCTGCCGCCCCGCGACTGCCGGTATGCGCCGCCGTTCGAAGGGCGCGACCGGCTCGGCGGCACCAACGGAACCTATGGGGCCTGGATGCGGGTCAACGGCCACTACCTGAACGTGCCGGAGTCGCACGGCGGCGTGATCAGGCTGATCGGCTGGTGCCATACCTTCGGCGAAATGATTCCGCCGAGGGAGTTTGCGAAAAGCCACCCCGAATATTTCGCGGAGGTGGACGGGAAACGCGGCGTATGGGACGACCGGAACGGCTTTCCGCAGCTCTGCCTCTCGAACCCGGAAGTGCGCCGGATTCTGCGGGAAAAGACGCTGGAACGGCTCCGGAGCGAAAAGAATTCGAGAATCATCTCCGTCTCCCAGAACGATTCGTGGGGAGCAATGGCGGAGAACTACTGCCGCTGCGAAAAATGCGCCGCGCTCGACCAGGCGGAGGGAAGCCCGATGGCGTCGGTTCTGAGCGTCGTCAACGAAGTGGCCGATGCGGTGAAGAAGGAGTTTCCCGGCGTGCTGGTCGAAACCATCGCCTATCACTATACCCGCCGGCCGCCGGCGACGCTCCGGCCGCGCGAAAACGTCATCATCCGATTCTGCACGAGGAACAATTTCCTCTATCCGTGGGATTCCGGGGAGAACGCGGCCGGCAGGGACGAATTTCTCGCCTGGAGCCGGATTGCGCCGAAGCTGTACGTCTGGAATTACACCGCGAATTTCGGAAACACGATGATGCCGCACCCGTCGCTGCGCAACTATGCCGCCGATCTCCGGTTCATGGCGGCAAACAATGTGATCGCCGTGCTTGAGCAGGGCTACGGCCGCGGTCTGACCGGCGACCTGCTTCCGCTGCACAATTACCTGTTGTGCAAACTGATGTGGAATCCGCAGCTGGACCAGGAAAAACTGACCGACGAATTTCTCACCGGATATTACGGCGCCGCGGCTCCGGCTGTCCGGGAATACATGGATGCGAGCTGGGAGCTGTTCCGCCGGCGCGCTCTGAAGCTCGGCGGCAGCATGATCGAAAAAGAGGCGCTTCCGCTGGCGGACCTCTTGGAACTCAAGAGGATTTTCGACCGTGCGGAACAGCTCGTGCAGTCCGATCCGGCCCGGCTGCTGCGGGTCAGGACCGCCGCCATGGTGGTCGACCTGCCGATTCTCCATTCGGCGGAGGCGGCATATGAAAACCGGGAGACCCCGGCCGGCCGCGAGCTGCGTTCCCGGCTCGACCTCCCGGCTCTGGTCCGGAAAACCGCGGAAACCTACCGGAAGCTGGACTGCCGGGATTTCTACCGAGAAAACGGCCGGCTGTCGATCGATTCATATATCGACACCGCCGCCAAACGGGTGACCGGCGACTGGAGCGGCGGCCGCCCGGCTCCCGACATCTGCCGGGATGTCCGTCCGGAGGATTGGCGGCGTTTCGGCCCGGAGTCGTTCGTCTCCTGGGAATGCACGCGGAAACAGGAAGACGGCGCAACCGTCCTGGAGTTCCCCACCCGGAAAAACAACTGGCTGGTCCACTGGAATTACCGTCCGGAATTCGGACTCGACGGTGAATGGCGGGTTTTCGTCGCCCTGCGGACCGAAACCGCCGTGCGGAACGGCAATGCCCTTATGATCGGAAGCAGCGGCTTCGGGCAGCGCCCGGTACGCATCGACGAATGCCGCGGGAAGCAGTTCCGCTGGATCGACTTCGGAGTCCGGAACTTCAAGGGCGGCGGCAGGCTGGTCTTCGCGCCCAGCGGAATCGACCAGAAACTCGAAATCCGCGAAATCGTCCTGGTGCGGGAGAACCGTTCGAAATGAAACGCCTGTTTGCCGGAATCGCCGTCCTGCTGGCGCTTGCGTCGGCAGCCACCGTCATGAGCCTGCGCAGCCGCTCCGGCCGGCCGGAGATCGTCTGGACGGCGGGATTGTCGCAGGACCGGGTCGAGCAGGCCGCCCTGTTCCATGAATGGCTGCGGAACGAAGGATATGTCGACGAAAACGGCGAGCTCCTGTTCACGCTGCGGCTCGAGGCGGCCGACAACCAGAGCACGCTGATCCAGGCGGTCTCCGGCGTGGCCGGCGACCTGATCGACCATGTGCCGGTCAGCCGCTTCGCTCCGATGGGCGTGCTGGAGGACATCACGGAATTCGCGGCGGAGAACGGGCTCGACCCGGCCCGGAACTATCCGGGCGCCGCCTCGCTGCTGACCAGCGGAGGGCGACAGTACGCTTTCCCGTGCAACCTCGCGGCGCGCGGACTGCTGGTCAATCTCGACACCTTCGTCGAATACGGCGTCGAACCGCCGCCGGAAGAGTGGACGCCGGAGGAGTTCGAACGGATCGGCCTCGAATTCACCCGCCGCGCCAACGCCGGAAAAGCACGGCAGGAAGTTTTCTTCGCCGGGCCGATGCCGGGAATGATCCTGCCCCTCGCCCGCAGTCTCGGCGGCGACGTATTCAACGAGACGATGACCGCCTCCGCGCTCGCCTCGCCGGCCTTCGAGAAGGCGCTTTCGCTCTACTGCCGCTGGAGCGGCGAACTGAAGCTGATCCCGGATGCGTCCGACATCGCCTCCGAGAGCGCCGACAGCTCGAGCGCGAACGGCGAAGCGACGCCGCAGCTTATGCGCGGCCGCTACGGCATGATCCTGACCGGCCGCTATGTGAACATGGACCTGCGGCGTTCCCCGCGCGGAACTTTCCGCTACGGTTTCGTGCAATTTCCGGAATACGGGTTCAAAAACACCGAACTGACCGTGCGCTGCACGTCAATCTACAAGGGTTCGAAGCACAAGGAGTTCGCGAAGATTTTCCTGAAATTCCTCGCCGGCCGGGATTATAACGAACTGCTGATCCGCAGTTCGGACGGCCTGCCGCCGAATCCGGCCTGGGCGAAGGAGAATCCGGCGTTCCACACCCCGCCGGAACGGCCGTTCGAGGGGAAGCTCCATACCAATGAGCTCAAATGGGCGCTCGCCATCGGCATCCCGGAAAGCCGGAGCCCGTTCTATCCGCTGAACGACAATAAAATCAATTATGCGCGCCAGAAGGTCGAAAACAAGCTCGCCTCCGTCCCGGAAGCGCTGCGCCTCGCCGCCGATGCGATCGACCACTCCATCCGCGCCGCAGTCGAAGGAACGCCTTCGCTGCGGGAGCCGTACCGGCAGGCATGCGAACTCCAGAAGAAAATCGACGCCAGAAAAGCCGCCGGGGAAAAAATACCGGCGGCATGGATATCGAATCCGTTCTTCCTGAGTTACTACCGGTCAAAGGGAATGCTCGCCGAGTAATTCCCTTCGTTCTTTGCCTTGCGTCCTCGGGCGCCCCGGCACACCCGCGGGCTCCCTCCGCTCCGGAAAGCGAAACCGCCGGGGAGTCAAACAGGAGCCGGGCCGGCATCTCCTTCAGACGAATGCGTGTTCGATGCGGATTGAAACTTTGACCCTCTCGCCATATTTTTCGAGCTCCCGCTGAAACATTTCGCGCAGCTCGGCGGGTTTGGCCGGACAGTCGCGCGGCACAAGCAAATCGAACCGGAGAAGCAGCGAACCGGCGGCATGGCTCATCCGGAAATCGTAGACCTGAAACCGTGCGTCGAAGCCGTGCGCCGTGCCGACCGCGGCGATGCGCCACTTCTTGTACTCCGGGTCATCCTTCTCGAACGGGTCGCAGTGCAGAACCAGGCGCACCGGCAGCGAAAGCGCGACTTCGCGCTCGGTGTTCTCGAGCGAGTCGTGAATGGACACCGGGTCCGCGTCGGAATTCACCTCGGCGTGGGCCGTCGCAAAATAGCGGCCGGGACCGTAATTGTGCATCATGAGGTCGTGAATGCCGCAGATGTCCGGATTCTCAAGCACCTTGTCGACCAGCTTCTCCACAAGCGCACGGTCGGGAGCTTCGCCGAGCAGCGGATTGATCGTGTCGCGGACCACCTTGACGCCGCCGACCACGACCATCGCGGCGACGACGACTCCCGCGATGCCGTCCACCGGAAAGGTCGTCAGCGTGCTTGTATACAGGGAGATCAGCACCACCAGCGTGGTCAGGATGTCGCTCAGGCTGTCGAAGGCCGTCGCGCGCAGCACCGCCGAATCGATCCGCTTCGCGATGTTCCGGTAAAAGAAGAGCATCCAGAGCTTCACAGGGATCGAACAGGCGGCGAAAATAAACAGAACCGGAGACAGATGAACCTCGGCCGGTTCGACGATCCGTTCGACGGAACTCTTGAAGAAGTTGAGCCCGACCGCAATGATGATGACCGCGACCACCAGGCCGGCCACATACTCCATGCGGCCGTGCCCGAACGGGTGCTGGTCGTCGGCGGGCTTGGCCGCGAGGCGCGCCCCGAAGAGCGCGATCACCGAAGAACCCGCGTCGGACAGGTTGTTGACGGCATCCGCCATCACCGCGATGCTGCCGGTCAGCAGACCGACCGACAGCTTCACGGCGAACAACAGAAGGTTGCACACGATCCCGACCGCACCGCCGAGAACACCGTAGGCCTCCCTGACACGCTGGTCGGACGTGCGCCCGGGGTGCTTTACGAACAGACGAATCAGCAGTCCGGTCAAAGCCGCACCCCTTTCCTCACCAGGCTCAGTCGACGATGACCGCGACCTTGATGCCCTGCATGTTCACGTTGACTTCGAGCGCTTCCTGGATGCGGTCGAGCGGAATGTGGTGCGTCACAAGCTTCTCCATCGGCAGGCCGATTCCGGCCGCACGGCGCAGGAACGCGAACGCGGTCGGGTAATCCTGCGGCGAGTAGACCCACGAACCGACCGCCGTAACCTCCTTGTTGCAGAGGTCGTAATGCGGGTCGATCGTGCAGGTTCCGCTCGGCAGGAAGAAGCCGACTTCGCAGAGGCCGCCGCCGCGGCGGACCATCTTCCACGCGTTCGCGGCAGCCGCCGGAACGCCCGTGCACTGAAAGACGAAACCGGCGCCGAGGCCGTCGCTCTCCTTGCGGATTTCAGCGAGCATGTCGTCGAACGAAGCGTATTTCGTGAAATTGAAGGTTGCGGTCGCCCCCATCTCCTTCGCGAGCTCGAGGCGGTTGTCATTGCCGTCGACCGCGATGATCTTGTCGATGCCGAGCGTGCGGAGCACGGCGAGAACCATAAGCCCGATCGGGCCGCAGCCCTGCACGAGAACCTTCGTATTGAAATTCAGCAGCCCGGTCGTCTTGGCACGCTCGACTGCGTGGACGGCGACGGCGGCCGGCTCGATCAGCATGCGCTGGTCGAGCGAAAGACCGGTCACGTTGAAGAAGGTCGAATTCGGGCGGATCTTCAGATATTCGGCATAATAGCCGTTCAGGTGCGTGTCGTCATCCGGGAAAAGGCCGTAGACGCCGCAGTTTTCGCAGAGGTTCGTGCGGGCCGGGGTATTCCGGCAGGCATCGCAGTGGCCGCACGGAATCACGCAGGTCACGATCTTGTCGCCGAGCTTGACCGGGACGCCGGCGGAGTCCTTCGTGATATTTTTGCCGAGCTTGACGATCTCGCCGGAACCTTCATGGCCGAGGACGACCGGGCAGAGGTTGAACGGGTCGCGCTTGTACTCATGCCCGTCGGTACCGCAGACGCCGCACCCTTCGACCTTGATCAGCATTTCATCATCGCCGATCGGCGGAATCGGGAACTCCCGCATTTCGAATTTGCCCGGAGCGACCAGAACGGCAGCTTTGGCAGTTTCTTTCATTTGCTTCACCTCTTTTTTCGATACTTCACACGTTACAAGGCCCAGCGGGCCATCTGTATAAGATAGCGTTTTCCGCCGTTTTTTTCCAGTCGGAAACAGAGGAATTCCGAAAAAAACGGAAAGCCGGAATCCGAAAATGAAAAACAGGCGCCGCCGCGGTTGAAAACGGCGGAGCCTGCAATGCGGCGGCGTCCGGAACTACTTCACTTCATAAAGCTTCGCGCCGCTGATCTCGAATACCGTGCCGGGGGCGGCAAAACCGAGGAACAGGCACGGCATGCGGTACGGTTTCGTGATCTCCTCCTTCGGCGTGAACTGAAGCGAAACCTGCGCCGGTTCGCCCGCCTTGAGGCCCAGTTCCCGATTGACCAGCGAAGAGTACGGCGCGCCGTTCAGCATGATGAAGGTCTGAATATTCACCGCCTTGTTCGCCTTGACCGTCAGGTCGGCCCGGTAGGTTGTCCCGGCCTTCAGCGGCGTCGTGCTGACCGTCCAGAACTGAATGTTCGACGGATTCGTGGCCGGCGTCACATTCCGGACGACCTCGACCGTGAACACGCCGTCTTTGAACGAATTCTTCACGCCCTGGTCCTTGGCCGCATAGACGTAGCGGTCTTTGTCCAAATTCAGCTCGAACTCCTTTACGAGGACATCCTCGGCCGCCGCACCGACGGCAAACGCCATCGCCAACATCGCCAGCATCTTCTTCATTCCGTTTCTCCTTCTGTTCGGGGCGGAACCTCTCCGTCCGCGTTGTTCTGAAATATAACCGTTCCCCGGACGAAAGTCAAGCGCATCAGAATGGGGGGCAGAATATACCGAACGCAGGATAAATATTCATGCAAACAGGAGAATCCGCCATTCCAAACCCGGAAAATCCCTCTATATTATATTAAAACGAAAGGATCGACAACATGCCGAAAATCACCTCTTCCCGTTACATCGAAGCCATGACCCCGTGGCTGGACAAACTGCCCGAATACCTGCGGCAGTGCGAGTTTGATCCGTCCCTCTCCTGCTACGGCACCGGCGAAAGCGCCCACTGGCCGACCCAGAGCAACTGCAATGTCTTCGCGGCGCTGGCCGTGCTCTCCGAAGCGCCGGAACTGCCGGAGAAGCAGCGTCTCGAACTGCGCGGCACCGCGCTCTCCCTTCTGCGCTATGCGATGGCGACTCATGTGACCGGCCGCATCCCGGCAACCGACGGCAAATCGTGGGGACACCACTGGATCAGCGTGCTCGGACTCGAACGCATGAGCCACGGCGTCAATGCGATCCGCGAACACCTGACGGAGGGGGATTGCACCGCCCTGCGGAACCTCATGATCTCCGAATCGGACTGGCTGCTCGACGAATATCCGGTCGAGGCCGACATGCTCGGCAACTCCGGCAGGAACAAGCCCGAATCGAACATCTGGAACGGCGGCATCCTGCTGCGCACCGCGCTCGATTATCCGGACGCCCCGCGCGCCGCGGAATACCGCGAAAAAGCGACGAAATTCCTGCTGAACGGCCTGTCGCATCCGCTCGACGCGGCGGACGAAACCCGCTACAACGGCAGGCCGGCCCGCGAATATCATGTCGGCTTCAACTTCACGCCGAACTGGTCGCTCGATCACCACTGGTACCTGAACGTCGGCTACATGGTGATCTGCCTGTCGAACCTCGCCATGCTGCATTTCTACTGCCGGGAACGCGGCTTTGAGCCGCCGCCGGAGCTCTACCGCCACGCGGACGACCTCTGGCGGCTGGTCAAGGCGTGCACGTTCCGCGACGGGAGGCTGCTGCGGATCGGCGGCGACACCCGCGCCCGTTACACCTACTGCCAGAACTACGCAATCCCGATGTGGCTCTTTGCGGCCGACGCGCTCGGCGATCGGGATGCGGCGGAATTTGAAAAAGGGTGGCTCGACATCGTCCGCCGCGAAGCTGCCGCGAACGGCGACGGCGGCTTTTACAGCCGCCGCCTCGCGCAGATCGCGGGCGTCAGCTACTACTACTTCACCCGGCTCGAATCCGACGCGGTGCTCTGCCTCTCCTACGGCGCCTACTGGCGGCGGAAGTTCGCGCTGCCGGACGATTCTCCGGAATTCCCGGTCAACCCGCCCTTCTCCTGGCAGGACGAATACCACGGCGCGACTTTTCTGCGCGACGGAAACGCAGCGCGTTCGTTCGTCTGGCACGCCGCGCAGGGGCCGGCGGGCGTCTGCGTCCCGGCCGACCGCAGCGACATGGCGGAGTGGCAGAACAACCTGCGCGGAGAGATCCGCTCAAGCTGCACGCCGCAATCGACCCACGGCCGCAGCAGCCACACGCTGTTCCCGGGCGGTTTCCTGAACAGCGGCGTCTCGGAGTGGGAGGAGCGCAATCCGCAGGGGGAAGGCGAAGGCGTCTACGCCTATGCGCGCCACCGGACCGCCTGCGCCGCGCTGCCGGACGGAAAAACCATGCTGTTTCTCGAGTACGCCGTCATGACCAAGGAGGCGACCATCGACGAAATCAAGGGAATGAGCCTCAAAATGCCGAACGACCTCTTCAACGGAGGAAAGCGCGTCTACCGTGCGCCGGGAAACGTCGAAATCGAACTGCCCGGGAACCCGGGAAGCACGGATTCCCGCACCGTCTCCTCCGACCGTCTCTCGATCGACGGCGCGCTGAACGTCTACAGCCTGTACGGCAGCGACACGCTGACCATCCGCCGCCCCGCGTCGCGCGAGATCGTGATTCACCGCAAAAACGGTCCGTGGATGTATTCGCTCTACGCCGATGAAATCTGCAACACTTATCGAAGCGGCTGCGGCCGGGTCCGACCCGGAACCGTCGTCCTCGACGGCGGTTACGCCGTCGCGGCGGGCGGGGAACTCGAAACGCCGGTTTTCCGGCGTCTCCCGCAGAACGGCCTGCTCCGCATGGTCGAGTTCCGGAACGAATCCGGCCGCTGGCTCTTCGCGGCGAACTTCGGGGAAGAGGCCGCCGCCCCGCAGCTCCCCGCCGGAGCAGCGCTCCTCGCCGGTTCGCTCAAGCCCGGCCGCGCGGCCCTCTGGCAACTCTGAAGCCGCCGGACCGGGAGCGGCGCTCCGCAAACGGGCCTCTCCCGGTCTCCCGGCCGATTCTCCCCGTGAAAGCCCGGCTTTAGCAATTTTTTGCTATTTTTTTATTTTCCTTCTTGCCTTTGCCGCCGATTTGTAATATAATATTATTAGCAAATAATTGCTAAAACATATAATCAGCCCGGAGGGATGCTTCTTGAGACAGCTTTTCACATGCGGGATCCTGCTCTGCGCCGCACAGCTCGCCCTGAATGCCGCCGCCGTGCCGGAGGGGTATTACCCCTTCCCGCTCAAGTGGGACGACAATCAGTTCGGCACGGCGACCGACGTATCGTTCCTCAACCACAAGCCGGCGGGTGCCCACGGGCGCGTCATCGTCAAAGACGGCCGTTTCCGCACTTCCGGCAACAACGAACCGATCCGCTTTCTCGGCATCGGCATCGGCGGCGACGGTGTTTTCGAGCTTGACCGCGATGCGGCGGAAAAGGTTGCGGCACGGCTGGCTAAAAACGGCGTCAACATCGTCCGCTTTCACAACCTCGACGGCAGCGACCGCGACCGCGACACGCTGATCGACTTCAGCCGGCCCGGTTCCTGCCACTTCAATCCGGAACATCTCGACCGGCTCGACTACTTCATCGCCCAGCTCAAAAAGCAGGGAATCTATCTTGTGATGGGGCTCAAAGTCAACCGCACGCTGCTGCCGGCCGACGGCGCGCCCGCCGGGACCAGGCTCGGCAAACGGACCGACCGCTTTGCGAAAGCCTGGATCGATTCGCAGAAACAATGGGCGCGCCGGCTCCTCACGCATGTCAATCCCTACACAGGCACCACGCTGGCCGACGATCCGGCCGTGGTCAGCGTCGAACTCAACAACGAAAGCTCGCTGCTTTTCGAAAACCTGAACTGGATCGCCGGACTCCACCCCGAACTGCTCCGGGAACTGACCGGACTCTGGAACGACTGGCTGCTTGAAAAATACGGTTCGGACCGGACGCTGGAGGCCGCATGGAGCAAAGGCGCCGCATCTGCCGGCAACTCGCTGCTCCGCTCCGCAAGCCGATGGCATTTCGAGCATCAGGAGAACCTGAAAGAGATCTGCCCGAACTCCGCCGCCGGCAGCGGCGCCTCCGTCGAAACCGTCGTTCTCAGCCGCAATGATCAGGACTGGAAAACCCAGCTCCAACTGCCGGGGCTCACTCTGGAGGACGGCTGCGATTATACCCTTGAATTCGAGGCTTCCGCCGACAGACCGGGCAACGTCCGGGTGGTCTCTTCGCTGGACAAAAGCGACTGGCGGAACTGCGGACTGGACGAAGCGTTCCACATCGGCCCGGAACCGCGCAAGTTCCGTTTCTGCTTCACGGCCGGGAATACGGAACGCGGCCACGTGCGCATCTCGTTCGGCGTCGGCCATGCGCCCGGCCGCGTGCGCTTCAGCGGCATTACGCTCGTTCCCGGAGCGAGATTCGACGGTCTCCACGGCAAATCGCTCGCCGCGAAATCGGTTTCTCTGCCGCTTTCCGGCAACGCCGCCCAGCTCCGCGACCGGTTCGAATTCATGGTCGATCTCGACCGCCGTTACGCCGACATCATGCTCGATTTCCTGCGGAATGAGCTCAAGCTGCAATCCCTGGCGGTCGATACGCAGATCGACTGGGGCGGCCTCTCCGGCCTGAAACGTGAGGAGCGCATGGACTACGTCGATGTCCACGCCTACTGGGGACACCCCGAATTTACCGGCGGCTCGTGGGAGTTCAAACCCGGCAAATGGAAAATCCATAATGCGCCGCAGTCCCCCCGGCTCATCACCGGCGAATGGTGCGCGCTCGAGCAGTTCAGCCGTTACAAACAGACCGGGAAGCCGCTCTCCGTCTCCGAACACGACTACCCCTACCCCAACGACTATGCCGTCGAAATGATGCCGCTCCTGGTCAGCATCGCGCTCCGGCAGGAGTGGGACATGCTCCATTTATTCATTCACGGAACCTTCAAAAGCCGCGGCAATTCCGAAGGAATCAGCCATATGTTCGACCAGACCAACCATCCGGGCAAAATCGGCTTTTTCCCGGCGGCGGCGCTGATCTTCCGGCAGGGGATGTTCGAGCCGGCCGGACGCAGAATCGAGATGCGGCTGCCGCGGAAGCCGTGGCTTCACTTCAACAACCGCTTCGACCGCGCCTGGGCCGTCTCCGGCGTCCGGCGCAATCTGCTCGACAGCCGCTGTTCGATCTCGCCGATGCCGCTCGACACCGATGAGGGAGCGGTCGCAGTCACCGTGGAGGCCGCCGAAAACGCGCCGCAGCCGATGCGCGCCTGGCAGGAGGGCGAACGCACCTTCTTCACCGCCCTCGCCGACCGCTGCGCCGTCATTACCGGCCATTTCGGCGGACATCCGGTGGAGCTCGGCGGCTTCAGGATCGACGCCGGAACCTTCCCGGGAAATTTCGGAGCGGCCGTCCTGGTCGCCCGGGACGGCAAAGCGCTGGCGGAGTCCTCCGAACTCCTGCTGACCATCGCCGGACGTTTTGAAAACAGCGGCGTGATCTGGAACGACGAGCGCAGCTCGACCCTGAACGAAACAAACACCTGGGGGCGGCCGCCGGTACTCGCCGCCGCATTGAACGCCGCCGTCGAACTGCCTGCCGACGCTCCGCGCAAAGTCTATGCGCTCGACAGCACCGGCAGGCGCACCGCCGAACTCCCGGCGGAATTCCGGGACGGCAAGCTCCGCTTCCGAATCCTGCCCGAACACAGAGCCATGCATTACGAGGTGAAAAAACCATGACGCGCACCAGTGCCAAAGGAATGCTTCAGAGCATCGCCGAACAGGCAGGCTGCTCCCCCTCCACCGTCAGCCGGGTCCTGAACGGCTGCAAAAAGGGATTTTCCGTGAAACGCGAACTGGAGGAACGGATTCTGGCAATCGCAAATTCGCTCGACTACCATCCCAACCCCTTCCTGCGGGTCATGCGCGCCAACGATTCGAAGATCATTGCGATCTTCGACCCGGCGACCAACTCCTCCGAGACGCTCCACAAAGCCAAGGCGGCCTTCATCGGATGCATCCGGCAGGCGGGCTATCTCGATACCGGCAAATACGTTTCGCTCTACAATCAGGAGTCGTACACCCTGCCTTTCCCGGTGGCGGCGGCGCTGCTTTTCGACATCAGCGACACTTCGTTCCTGGCGTTTCTGGAACGCCGGGAGATCCCCTACGTCGTCATCAACGGCATCTCGCGCGAAGGCGGAGCCGCCATCCGGCACGACGAAGCCCAGAATGTCCGGACGGCAATCGACTATCTGGCTGCGACAGGCCACCGCCGGATCGTCTACTATTACGGCTGCCGGCAGGAGGCACCGAGCCACCGCCATTTTTCAGCGGAACAACGTCCGGAATTCTTCCGTGAAAACCTTCGCCGCCTGAAACTGGAACTCCCGCCGGACGAATGGGCATTGCTCAAACCTGCGGCATTCCTGAAAACGGTGCGCGAAGAATTTTCCGCCGACGCGGTCGTCTGCTACGATCATGCCCGGACGCTTGCGATCCTGCGGGCGGCGGCGGAGCAGGAGGTCAGAATTCCGCAGGAGCTGAGCCTCCTTTCCCTCGACGACGAATACCCGCTCGACCAGCTTCCGGTGCCGGTGGCCGCGATTTCCGCCTCCTCCCGGAAAATGGGCGAGACCGCCGCCGAACTGCTGCTGAAGCTTCTCGACAACCGCCTGCCGCCGGAAGAACGCTGCGTAAAAGCAGCCGGCAGGCTCATGCGCCGAAAATCCGTAATCTGCCGTAATTGAAAGGAGGCTGCCTTACCATGAAATGCCGGAGATTCACCCTCATCGAACTGTTGGTGGTCATAGCGATCATCGTCATTCTGGCCGCCATGCTGCTCCCTGTGCTGAACCAGACGCGCGACCGGGCGCGCCAGATCAGCTGCCTGGGCGTCATCAAGCAGTATTCGCAGGCGACGATTCTCTATGCCGGCGACAACAACGACTATCCGGTGCCGCTTTACAACCTCTCCTGGGGCAATCTCTGGACCAACTACGTCGCGTTTTATCAAGCAGGCGGAATCAGTTACGATGTGACCCGGGTGCCGCATGAATACGGCTACGGCTATGTGGCGCGCGGCATGGTCTGCCCCGGAGCGATGTTCTCGCTGGAGAGCAGCCTGCCCTATGTACTGCTGAACGCCTCCTACGGCCGCAACGACCACGCTCCGTCCAACGGGAGTTATTACACGGTCAAGCTCGGAAAAATCAAGCGTCCCGCCGACAAGCTCGACTTCATGGACGCCACGGTTCACGGCGTCGCCTATCATTCGGCGCACCACGCCCGGTACCTGTCGCTGCTGGCGGTGAACGGCAAGGAGAGCTTCTGGGATACGGAACGGCGCGGCGTCGCCTACCGCCACCCGAACCAATCCGCGAACCTCAGCTTCTTCGACGGCCACGCCGCCAATCTGAACTGGCGCGAAATCCGGGATGAGGACGGCGGCTTCGGCGACGCGGCATTCCAGAAACACTGGCGGCTCGACGACTGATCCCGCCTCCCCCGCTCCCGGATGCGTCAACGCGAAAGATAGGCGGCGAGCGCTTCGACGCTGCCGATTCTGAGCTTGAATTCGCGGCAGAACGCCAGAAGCTCCGGAACCCGCGCCATCGTGCCGTCCGCGCTCAGGATTTCGCAGAGCACGCCGCCCGGCGGCAGCCCGGCCAGCCGGGCCAGGTCCACCGCCGCTTCGGTGTGTCCCGGGCGCTCAAGCACACCGCCCGGCCGCGCGATCAGCGGAAACACATGGCCCGGCGTGTAGAAGTCGTCAAGCGTGGCCGCCGGGTCCATGAGCCGGGCGACGGTTTCCGCCCGGTCGAAGGCCGAAACGCCGGTCGTGGTTCCCCGGACCGCATCGACGCTCTGCGTGAAGCAGGTGCAGCGCGGATCGTGGTTCCCGTCCGGCTGCGCCAGGCCGAGGCGCGCCGCGATTTCAGGCGCCAGCGGAACGCAGAAAAGTCCGCGGCCGTGCGTGACCATGAAGTTCACCACCCCGGCATCGGCATGCGAAGCGGCCGCGATCAGGTCGCCTTCGTTCTCCCGGTTCTCGTCATCGGTGATGACGACGATTTCGCCGCGGCCGTAAGCCGCGATCACCTCTTCGATCGGATCGAATCCCATCTCTCTTTCTCCTGTGGTTACCTGTTCCGGGCAGGAGGGGCCGATCGACAAAAAGCCCCCGGCGAACGATTCACCGGGGGCGGAACGACAACTTTGCGGAGCTGCCGCCCCGCTTCTCCTGTCCTCTCTCATCCAGACTTTACTGTCGGCACCGGAATTCCACCGGTTCGGCTTCCGTTTTGCGGAAGGTCGCGGGCTGTACCGCCGGTGGGGAATTGCACCCCGCCCCGAAGACGCTGCATATACTATACCGCCGGACCGGACCGTTGTCAAATCGCGGCGGAAACCATTTGAACTTCCGTCCGGCTGCATTCGCGCAGCCACCCGACGCAGAGCGGGCTCGCGCCGTTCTTCTTCCGCAGTCCCGGCGGCTTCAACACCGGCAAAGCCGCCGTCACCGGCAGGTGAATCCGGAACGGCATGACGGGAAACGCACTACTTCGCCGCATCCGACGGAACTTCGCCCCCGGCAGTCTCCGGACCGGCCTCCGGGGAGATCGCGGGCTCTTCCTGCTCGGGGAATCTCTCCGCGAGCAGGAAATAGCTGCCTTCGTCGTGCGCGAGATACTCTTCCAGCACGGCAGCCACCTTCTCCGCCGGTTCGTTCCGCAGAGCGCGAATCAAGGCTTCGCAGTTCTTCTTCGCCACCTGGTTCGCGTGGAACAAACTTCCCATCGCGCTGATCTGCACGAAGAGGATGATCAGCAGCGCGAAGTAGTTGAAACCGAGCAGCAGTTTCGTCCAGGGCGGCTGTTTCAGCCGGACGATGATCCAGACCGGAACAACCAGAAACACCATCATCAGAATCAGCAGATTCGCCAGAATAAGAATCGGAGAATTCATCGAGCCGCCTCCTTCACCGCCTCATACCAGAGCCGGTAGCGCGAACGCACGGTGGCGGCCTCGAACTCGTCGCCGGCCTCAAGTTTCTCCAATGCGTCGGCCAGCTCCTGCGGGTCCGCGCCCTCTGCCAGCGCGGCGCGGGTCGCCTCGACCGCCTGCGCCTCGGCCAGCCGCGCATAGTTGCGCTCGAGCTTGAAGTAAACCATCGACCAGGCGCCGAGCGACACGATGAAAAGCGTGCTTGCGATCCAGAGAAAATAGACATGTTTCCAGCGGCGGAAAAGCAGCGGCCAGCCCGGCAGCAGCACCAGTCCGAGCAGCACCAGAGGAAAAATCAACATCTTCATGGCAGGAAAAAATCTCCTTTCGCCGAGCCGCCGCGATAGAAAGGCGGTTCGGCAATCCGGCCCGGCAGCCGGGCATCGGTCACTTCACACCACAATTCAGACCCCGGAGGCTGCATGCACGCAAGATCGAGGCGGCACAGCGCAGCGGCGGTTTCGAGCGACGGGCAGAAACTGCCGCCGGTCACGACGCCGACCACCTCCTCCGCCGCATTCAGCACAAGCGTCCCCTCACGGGCGGCGCGCCGGGTTTCGAGCAGCAGCCCGGCCAGCACATGGCGCTGCTTCCGGTTCAGCAGCGCCTGCCGCCCCGGAAAGCTGCGCGCATCGTCGAGCCGGACAAGATCGCCGAGCCCGGAGTCGAGCGGCGAAAACTCCGCCGTCAGCTCGCGCCCGCAGGCCGGATACCCCATCTCGAGCCGCAGCGAATCGAGCGCGCCGAAACCGGCCGGCATGACCGGCTCCGTTTCGAGCAGCAGATCCCAGAGCTGATCCGCATATTCGAGATTGAACAGCAGCCGGAATCCCTCCTCGCCGGTCGCTCCGGCGCAGGCGGCGATCGCCCGGAATCCGTCGATTTCGACCGTGCCGCAGCAGCTGTATTCCGGCAGGGGACCGGCCGCGAACGATTCGAGCACCTTCCGCGCCTCCGGCCCCTCGAGCCCGAGGCAGGCCAGAAGCGGCGTCAGCTCCTGAACTTCGGCCTCCCTTCCGGCGATATGGGCGGAAATCCGCTCCAGGTCGCCGGCTGCGCTGCCGGTATCGGTAACCAGCAGAAAATCGTCCTCGGCCATCCGGAGCATCAGCACGAGAGAAAGAACGCCGCCTGTTTCGGAAAGCATGAAATTCCGGCGGCAGCGCCCGATTCCGAGATCAGCGGCCGGGCGCGCAAACAACGTGTCGAGCGCCGGCGCGGCCTCCTTTCCCGCCACGCGCAGCTTCCCGTAGGAGCAGAGGTCGAAAACCGAACAGGCCGAGCGCGTATGGCGATGCTCGGCGATGATGCCTTCCGGATAATAGAGCGCCGTATTCCAGCCCGCGCGCGGCGTCATTTTCGCGCCGAGCTCGATCTCATACCCGGTCAGCGGAGTTGTTTTCAGCGCCCCCATGTTCAGAGCTCCGAATCGAGCAGCGCCGTCGCGGCATGCAGCTCGGCGACAGCCGTTTCGATACCTGCGCGGTGGCGGAACACGCTGGTTCCGGCCACGATCATATTCGCGCCGTGGGCGGCAACCGTCTTCACCGTCTCCGCATCGATGCCGCCGTCCGCCTCGAGCTGGACATGGAGCCCGCGACGCAGAATTTCGCGCTTGATCGCGGCGCACTTCGCCATCTGGTCCGCCATGAAACTCTGGCCGCCGAAACCGGGTTCGACGGTCATGACCAGCACGAGGTCGATCCGGTCGAGCCACGGAAAAATCTCCTCAGCCGGCGTCGCGGGCTTCAGCGAAATCCCGACCGTGCAGCCGGCTTCGCGGATCGCGGCGATGACGTCGCCGGTCGGCTCCGGGCACTCGAGATGAAAAGTCAGGTGATCGCTGCCGGCATCGGCGAACGCCTTCGCATAGCGCATCGGCTCGGAGATCATCAGATGCGTATCGAACAGCATGCCGCTCGCTTTGCGGATGCTTTTGATGACCGGGGGACCGAACGAGATGTTCGGCACGAAGTGACCGTCCATCACATCGAGATGGATGACGTCGGCGCCGGCGGAAGCAGCGCGTGTGATCTCCTCGTCGAGACGCCCGAAATCGGAAGCCAGAACCGACGGCGACACGAGAATCCGATCGGTCGGCAGTTTGCGCAGGTCGTTGATCATAATATTCTCTTTCTTTTCTTCTTCATTCAAGAGGAGGCAACTCCCCCCGCTCCCCGGAGCGTAATGCACCCCTTGCGGAATCCGGTTGCGGGACCGCGCCCTCACGAATTCCGTCAGGGCCGGACGGCCTTGCCCCCGGAATGCCCCGGCCTCCGGACCGAGGAACTTCATTCAGAGAATATAACCGCTCGCCTCCCGCTTTTCAATTGCATCCGGCAGAAAACAAAAAAAACGCGGAAGCGGGGGGAAACCGCCGTATTCCTCCCCCGCTCCCGCACCCGTTTTCAGTTTCCGGTAAACTCCCCGGTGCTGATGGAGCCGCCGAGAACCGGATAAGGAGGAACCTTTTCGACGATCCGGCAGTCGGCCTGAACCGCCGGAAAATTCCCGTCGCGGTCCGTCACGACGATTTTGCCGCGCCACTCCTTCCGGAAGGAGGCGGGAGCCGTGAGCTCCATCCGCAGCAGCCGGCGCGACAGGGGCGGAACCTCATAGGCGAGCTCGGTCCTGTCCGCTTTCCACCCCTCCGGCAGCTCGACCGAAAGCGTGCCCCTGCGGGGAGTTCCGGTCGGGTTGGCCAGCGTGATGACCGCCTCCTGCGGCTTCCCGGCCGGGAAGCAGTAGAGCTCCGAACGGATCAGGATCTTGTGGCTGCGGAAATAACTCTTCGTCTTGTACAGCTCCGTCAGCTTCTCCGACGCGGTACGCGCTCCGGCGTTCGCCAGATCGGCGGCGGCGCGGTTGAGCCAGATATCCCGCGCAACGGCGTCGCCGTCGGAGTCGTACTGCATCGCGAACTGCACCTCTTTCTGGGCGCGCGAAGTCAGCCGCTCCGAGTCGAGCAGGACGCCGTTGTCGCCGGTGCGCGCCCGGATGGCCTCCCACTGCCCGGCAACCGCCCGGCGCAGCTCCTTTACCGTCGCGGGGGCGGAGACCTCCTCCTTCTCCCGGCGCGCAAGGCAGATTTCCAGATTGGTCAGCACATCGAGAACGAGATTCGTATCGTACAGCACATCGCTCTCCAGAGAACCGCGAAAGGCCGAAATGCGTTTCACCTCGGCCCGGACGGCGTCGATCAGGCCGCCCTTCTCCGCTTTGCGGAGCCGTTCCGCCGCGATCCTCGCCCACTCCCCGTTCTTCCGGGCGTGCTTTGCGAGGAAATCGAGCTGCGCGGCGGCGAGACGAACCACTGCTTCAGGCGCCGGGTCCCGGACGAAAACCGGATTGTCGAGCGACAGAACCGGCTGCTTCGCATCGAGCTCACGGCCGAACACATCGCGGACAACCGAATTGCGGGAGAGCGGCAGATCGATTTCTGCCGGCTCCGCGCTCTTCGAGAACAGCACGGCGACCGGTGTGCCGCCGTTCGCAAAGAGATAGGCCGTGACATCGCCGTTCTCCTCAAACCCGAGCGGGAGCGCGTCTCCGAGCTCCCGGATCATCGCCGCCATCGCCACGAGATTTTTATGCGGCCTGCCGTCGGAGTAGAGCGGCGCCCACAGGCTGCCGTTGTAGATGAAGGTCTTGCCGTTGCCCCAGACCCGGTGAGAAAGCAGCGACTCCATGAGCCGGTGGAACGGCTGGCCCGACGCGGCCGTCTCGGTCGACCACATCTCGAAATCCCGGCCGTAATTCCACATATTGGCGCGGTAGTTCTCAAGGCGGCCGTAATCCATCATGCCGTAGCTGTGATAGGACATGAGGTCGGCCCAGCGCAGATAGCCGAGCTCGAACATATCGCGCCCGAACTCCCTGAACGCGTACGGACTCTCCTTCAGCGCGGCCCCGGTGTCGGTCGGGTAAACCATGGCTTCCGGATCGGCCTTCTTCAGCGTCTCGTATGACTCGCGGAAAAGCTGCATCGCCTCGCCCGGCGTGCCGTGCAGCCCGCGCAGACGGTAGTAGCTCCACGCCTCGTTCCAGATTTCGTAAACCCGGAACGGAGAAGCCTTCGCAACCTTTCCGGCGAGCGGCTCCAGATAGAGCCGGCACCAGGCGCCGATGTCCGACGGCGGATAATACGAATAGATGCTGTCACGCCCCGAACTGACCGGTTCGCCGGGCAGCACGGTCGAATATTTCCGCGGAGCGCCGAGCAGCACCGCACACTCGCGGATCCGGTTCGCACGGACCTCGGCAAGTCGCTCGTCAAGCTCGCTCCAGTCGGCATTGCCCTGCTCGTCCATATTGTTGTTCCAGCGGCCGTAGACATCGTGATTCCGCCACCAGTAGAGCCCGACGTAATCGATCAGGGCCGGATGCATGTGATAATAGTGGGCGGCGAACGGCGAAGCGGTCTTGTAGGCCGGATTCGACGGCGGGAAATAGAAGAAGGGCTCGGTCTGCGAAAGAACCGTCGTGCCGTCCTCATCGGTCAGCACGATCTCGTACTCGTAAGCGCCGAACGTCTTCGGAACCGGCAGCCGGAAGGTTTGAGCGCCCTTGAGTTCGACCGTCCGGTTCTCCTGCACCGATTCGGCGGCGGGGCGGCCCGCTTCGGCCTTCAGCCCGAGCCGGAGATTCAGCCGGACCGGCGACTTCTCATGGCAGTAGAGGGTGACGCTTCTCGCCTCACCCTCTTCCAGAAAGCCGTTGCCTCGGGTCGGGCTCATCGACAGCTCGAGCGCATGCGGCGCACATTCGGCGGAAAACTCGTAAAGCCGCACCATCGAATCCGGAATCTGTTTGCGGAAGACGACCCGGAGCGCCGAAACCTCCCGCTCCGGAAACACCAGCCGCGGCGCCACCGCCCGGTTGCCGCGCACCTCGCGCAGCGTGACCCACTTGCCGTCAACCCTGCCTTCGATATCGAAATCGAGCGAAACATGGGTGTCGGTCCAGAAAACCAGCGTCACAGCATTGACCTTGCGCGGTGCGTCGTACTCCGCCATGATCCAGTGCTCGCCGGATTCGGCACTGCTGACCCAGCGGCTCAGTTTGTCGGTACGGTCGCCGTCGGCCGCCTTGTCCGCCGTATACTTGTAGAAGACGGAATCGGCGGAGAGCTTCGTACCGGGCAGGCGGTTCAGATTTTCCGCCTCCTTCCCTCCATCCGCGGCGGACAGGACAAACGAGGCGCACATACAACCCAGCAGAACCATTTGTTTCATCATCGGCAGAATCTCCCTGTTCATTCCCGAAAGTGCATGAGAAGTTATCAGCAATTATACAGAACTTCAGGGCAAAGATCAAGCCGTTTCGCCGATTTTCGATGAAACAAAATGTTCCAGACGGAGTTACTCTCCCTCCGGCCTGTGAATGTCGACGACCTTCCCGCCGAAAAGATCGACGATCTCATGGACGGTCGGATCGTTCAACGCCTCTTCCAGCGCCCTGGGATTGTCGTTCGCAATGCTGCGGCGCTTTTTGCGGCCGGGTTTCGTTTCGGGCGCGAGATGCTCGTCATCGCTCTTCGGGAGAACCGGGGCGGAAACCGGAACCAGCACCGTTTCGCCCGTGTTCGGGTCGAATACCGGCTGCATCTCCGCCGCAGGCATCAGGGAGGCCTCCAGCTCCGCATAGTCCGGCTCCGGCGCTTCCGCAACCGGCGGCGACGCGGGGGCGGGCTCCGGCTTCGGCATCTCCACAACCGCCGGCTTTGCTTCCGGCGCGGCTTCCGGTTTCGGCGCTTCCGCAACCGGCGGCGACGCGGGGGCGGGCTCCGGCTTCGGCATCTCCACAACCGCCGGCTTTGCTTCCGGCGCGGCTTCCGGTTTCGGCACTTCCGCGACCGGGGCCGCCGGGGCAGGTTCCGGCTTCGGCATCTCCTTTACTTCCGGTTTCGACACTTCCGCGACCAGGGCCGCCGGGGCGGGCTCCGGCTTCGGCATTTCCGCGGCCGGTTTCAACGGTTCGATGACCACGACCTCCGGAGCCGCGGGCTTGACCTCGCCCGGCAGCTGATCGAGAAACTTCAGTTCACCCGCCGTGCGCAGCTGGTTCAGTCGTGCCAGAAGGTCGTTGATCCGCACCGCATGCGCTTCACGCATCGCCTTGAGCAGAATCGTTTCGAGATAGACCTGCTTATTCAGCGCATCGTGCAGTACGCGCCCGACCGGAGCAATCGTCTCAAGCAGAATCTGGATCGTATCGGGCCGCACCAGCTTCGCCAACTTGCGGAAACGCTCGATCGATTCGGCCGACTCGTTCAGCAGATCGCCCGGGTCCGGCAGAATCGCGCAGAGCTGAACCGCCCGCAGCGCATCGAGCAGATCGTCGAAAAGCGTCTCAAGGTTTTTGCCCTTCTTCGCCAGGCGGCCGATCACCTTGACGACTTCTGCCGGCTGGTTCCGCAGCATGCCGAGCAGAATCGTATCGAGATCGGCGCGGTCGGTCAGGCCGAACAGCGAAAGGACCTGCTCGCCCGTGATCGCCGTGCTGTCTCCCTGCGCGAAAAATGCGATCATCTGGTCCAGCAGCGACTGCGCGTCGCGCATGCCGCCTTCGGCGGCGCGGGCGATCGCATTGACCGCCTCGTCGTTGATCGCGACTCCCTCGCGGTCCGCGATCAGCCGCAGCCGTTCCGCAATCTGCCGGGTCGGAATCGGCAGCAGGTCGAAGCGCTGGCAGCGCGAAATGATCGTCTTCAGGACCTTGTGAACCTCGGTCGTCGCAAAGATGAACTTCACATGCGCCGGAGGTTCCTCGACCGTCTTCAGAAGTGCGTTCCACGCCTGCGCGGTCAGCATATGAACTTCGTCGATGATGTAAATCTTATAGCGCCCGGCCACCGGCTGGTGCATGACGTCTTCGGCCAGCTCGCGCATATCCGCCGCCGAATTGCGGCTGGCGGCGTCGATCTCGATCACGTCGAGGCTACTTTCCTCCATAACGGCGCGGCACGAGACGCACTTGCAGCACGGCTCGCCGTCCTGCGGGTCGAGACAGTTCATCGCCTTGGCGAAAATCCGGGCGAGCGTGGTTTTTCCGACGCCGCGCGGACCGACGAACAGATAGGCATGGGCGGTCCGCTGCTGACGGATCGCGTTCCGGAGCGTGCGCACGACATGCTCCTGCCCGACCACGTCGGAGAAACACTGCGGCCGCCACTTCCGGGCGATTACCTGGTATTCACTCATAACTGAAACTCCCCGAATAGATCGCCGGTCGCCTCGGCCGCGGTCAGCGGCGCCGTGACGGAATCGACGATTTCGTTCTGAATCCGGAATATCTTCTTCAGGCCGTGCTCGGCCAGATCGATCAGTTCATTCAGCTGCGCCCGGGAGAACGGGGCGCCCTCAGCGGTCCCCTGCACCTCGACGAGCTTGCCGGACTCGGTCATCACGACATTCATGTCGACCTCCGCTTTCGAATCCTCTTCGTAGCAGAGATCGAGCATCGGCACGCCGCCGACGATGCCGACACTGACGGCGGCGACATTTTCGCGGAGCGGACAGCCCGCGAAATGCTTCCTGCCCCAGTCGCTGCGGCAGGCCAGTGCAAGCGCGACGGCCGAACCGGTGATGCTCGCGGTGCGGGTGCCGCCGTCGGCGTCGATCACGTCGCAGTCCACGCTGGCGGTGTTCTCGCCGAGCTCATTCAGGTCGACCACGGCGCGGAGCGAACGGCCGATCAGCCGCTGGATCTCCATCGTGCGCCCGCCCTGCTTGCCGGAGGAGGCTTCGCGCCGCATCCGCTCGTGGGTCGAAGCCGGCAGCATGCCGTATTCGCAGGTGACCCACCCGCCCGGCACCTTCTGCGCCTTCATCCAGGGAGGAACCTTCGCCTCGACGCTGACGGCGCAGATAACCTTGGTCCCGCCGCATTCGATCAGCACGGAAGCAAGCGGGTGAGCCAGATAATTCGGTCGGATAACAAGATTGCGAAGCTCATCCGGAGCACGGCCGTCGATGCGTGTCATAAGAAAAAAAGTCTCCCAGCAGTCAAATAAGTGAATCAATCAAGCGTGACGGTAAATATATTGCCACCCGGCCGTTTTTACAAACTCCCGGCGTGAAAACGGACAAAAAAACCCTCCCGGTTTTCCGGAAGGGCGGGAGGGCGCGCCGGAGTTATTTCAGGAAGCCCGAGCCGAGCGTTCCGCTGTTCTGCTTCACATACCGCCACTGCAGCGACTCGACGTGCCCGTCGAAAAACGAGTGATTCGCGGAGTCGCCGTGCCGGTAGGCGATGGTGCCCTTTCCGTCGCCGATCCCCTCGCCTCCGTTAAAATAGCCGTTGGCGGCGGCCGGGTCCGGCGTCCAGGTCAGGCTGTCGAGCGCGTCCTTCCAGAAGGAAGCTGTCGTCGGACGCCTGATCTGCGTCAGCTTGAAGACCCGCTTGCCCGGATCGGTCGCGCCCGGATGGTCGGCGGCCCACAGGTCGTTGTACGAATATCCGTAGCTCCGTTTCGGGAAACCGTGGCCGTTCAGAAGCTTGCCCCTGGCAAAGTCGGAGACGCCGAGCACAGCGTCCGATTTCGGGCACATGAGCCCGAGCGGATAGAGTCCGTCGGTGTTTCCCGAAGCCACTTCCTCGACTTTGCCGATGCCGAGCAGCGACCGGAAAGCGTCGTTCCGGTAATAGCTGCCGAATCCCAGCGCACCGTCGCACGGAACCCACCAGTCCTGATAATTCGAGGCGTAAAGCGCGGCGGCGCTGCCGTACTGCTTGAGCACATTCGTGCAGGTGATCCGCTTTGCCGAGTCCCGCGCCTGATTCAATGCGGGCAGCAGCATCGAAGCGAGAATCGCGATGATCGCGATCACAACCAGAAGCTCAATCAGGGTAAAACGTGCTTTCTTCATCATTTTCAGTCCTTTATGCTGATGATTTCCCGCAGAATCGACTTAACATGATAACCGAGTCTATCTCAGTATAATTTTCGAAACGGCAAAAATCAAGCGGAGAAAGCGAGAATCGGAAATCTTTTCAAAAAAGAGTCGCCGGGTCAGATGATCCGTGGCTTGTCAAAAGCATGTATTGAGCTGCTTGGTTCCCCACCTGACTCGGTATACCCATTTGACAACGCACGAGGTCCAACCCGGCGACAAAAATCGTATCGTGTTTTATAGTATATCCCGCTTTCAGAAAATTTCAAGCAGGAGTTCAAGTTCTTTTTTCAAATTCTTGCGTTCGACAACCCGGTCGACCAGCCCCTTCTCGAGCAGGAATTCGGCCGTCTGGAATCCCTCCGGCAGCTTTGAATTGGTCGTCTCCTGAATCACGCGCGGACCGGCGAAACCGATCATCGCGCCCGGCTCGGCCAGAATCACATCGCCGACCGCCGCGAAACTCGCGGTCACGCCGCCGTAAGTCGGATTGGTCAGCACCGCGAAATACGGCAGCCCCGCCTCGCTGTGCCGCGAAAGCGCGCCGCAGGTTTTCGGCATCTGCATCAGACTCAGAATCCCCTCCTGCATGCGGGCGCCGCCCGAGGCGGTCACCAGCACGACCGGCGCCTTTGCGGCCGTGGCGGCCTCGACCAGCCGCGCGATCTTCTCGCCGACCACCGAACCCATCGAGGCGCCCATGAAACGGAAATCCATCACGCCGAGCATGAAGGGGTGTCCGCCGAGCGTCGCCGATCCGCAGACGATCGCATCCTTCAAGCCGGTTTTCTTCTCGCTTTCGACCAGCCGGTCGCCGTAGGACTTGCTGTCGACGAACTGCAGCGGGTCGACGCTGCGCAGATCCGCATCCATCTCCGTGAAGCTGTCCGCATCGGTCAGGGACTTGATCCGGGCCGGGGCGTTCATCGGCAGATGGCAGTTGCAATACCAGCAGACCTGAAGATTGTCCTCCAGCCGGTCGGTGTAGAGCGTCTGACCGCAACTTCTGCATTTGACCCACGAACCGTCAGGAATAATCATTTTACGTTCTCCGTTGGTGGGCATCCGCAAGGTGGAATACTTTCCGCTGCTGAATAATGACATAAAAGTTTATAACTCCAGTTAACCACAACTCGTTACGGGCCGGTTCAAACGTCCGCCACCATAGAAAATCAACGCCATATCATATTTAATATACCGCACTTCCGGGAAATTTCAATTACCGTTCCGCAATATTCGCCGCCTTCTCCCCGAAGTATGACAAAAAAACATCCTTCCGGGAGCGGCCGGCGAACGGCGCGGCCCGGAAGGGGCGTTTCGCTTCGGAGAAAAGAACTCAGTTGACCTTCAGGACGCCGCCGGTGTCGGCGCTGGTCGCCAGCGAGGCGTACTTGGCAAGATAACCGGTCTTGATTTTCGGCTCGCGCGGCTTCCAGCTCTTCCGGCGTTCAGCGATGACCGCTTCCGGCACGTCGAGGCGGACCGTCCGGTTCGGGATGTCGATCTCGATCATGTCGCCGGGCTCGACGAGGCCGATGAGCCCCCCCGCCGCCGCTTCGGGACTCACATGCCCGATACAGGCGCCGTGAGTCGCTCCGGAGAAACGCCCGTCGGTGACCAGCGCGACCGACGAACCGAGGCCGCGCCCCATGATATACGAAGTCGGGGCGAGCATCTCCTGCATGCCGGGACCGCCCTTCGGTCCCTCGTAGCGGATCACCACCACGTCGCCCTCCCTGACCTTGCCGCCGAGGATGCCTTCGCAGGCCTCCTCCTGGCTCTCGAAAATGACCGCCGGCCCCTTGTGGACCAGCATCTTCGGGTCGACTCCGGCAGCCTTGACCACACAGCCGTTTTCCGCGAGATTGCCGAAGAGGATCGCCAGGCCGCCCTTTTCGCTGTACGGGTTGTCGAGCGTGCGGATGACCGTGCCGTCCGCGTCCGGCGCGGCGGCGTACTGCTCGGCCAGCGTTTTGCCGGAGACCGTCGGCGCGGAGCCGTCGATCATGCCCGGCTTCTTCGCGATCTCTTTCAGGATCGCCATGATCCCGCCGACGCGGTTGCACTCTTCGACGATATGGAATTCTCCCCGCGACGGAGCGAGGCGGCAGATGTTCGGCGTCGCCTTCGAAATTTCATCGAGGTCTTTGATATCGACCTTCAGGCCCGCTTCATTCGCAACCGCCAGCGTGTGCAGCACGGTGTTCGACGAGCCTCCCATGGCCATATCGAGCACGAGGGCGTTGCGGAACGACTTCGCGGTGACGAAATCCTTCGCCCGGGGCGGATTCTCCATCTTCGCAAGCTCGACGATCCGGCGCGCGGCGCGCCGCCAGTACTCGACGCGCTCCGGCGAATCGGCGGCGATGGTGCCGTTGCCGGGCAGCGCGATGCCGAGCGCTTCGCAGAGGCAGTTCATGCTGTTCGCCGTGAACATCCCGGAACAGGAGCCCGGGCCGGGGCAGGCCGTGCATTCGAGCTCATGGAGCTGCGCATCGTCGATCTTGTCGACCACCCGCGCCGCAACGCCTTCGAAGATCGAGTTCAAATCGGTATTGTGAGAGACGCCTTCGGTCTTTCCGGCGCGCATCGGGCCGCCGGAAGCGAAGATGGTCGGGATATTCAGCCGCATCGCCCCCATCAGCATGCCGGGGACGACCTTGTCGCAGTTCGGAATGCAGATCATCGCGTCGAACGGATGAGCGGAGCCCATGGTCTCGACGCTGTCGGCGATGATCTCGCGGCTCGCAAGCGAATATTTCATGCCGGAGTGGCCCATCGCAATGCCGTCGCAGACCGCGATCGTATTGAACTCGTACGGAACGCCGCCCGCCTCGCGGATCGCGTCGCAGATGATTTCGCCGACCTTTTTCAGGTGGCAGTGGCCCGGAACGATGTTCGTGTAAGAGTTGCACACTCCGATGTAAGGCTTCTTGAAATCCTCGTCGGCAAGCCCGGTTGCACGCATGAGGCCGCGATGCGGCGTGCGCTCCAGCCCCTTCTTCATGATATCGCTGCGCATAGCTGTTCTCCTGATGTTCCCCGAAAAGCCGCCCCCTCCGGCCACGGACCTCGGCTCTTCCGGGCCGATTGCCCGAAAGCGTCGGGTGCTTTTCCGGGCCCCTTCTCCGAAGAGACCGTGCTCGTCTCCGGCGTTCCGCGCGGCTCCGCCGTACTCACGCCTCCGGGAAAGGCATTGTTAATGTTTCAATGGCATGAACCCGCCATCTCCTTGCTGTATTTTCGCATTGTCATATAAAATACCATGAATACCGGCCGAAAGCAATCGAATGTACCGGATTTTTCAAACGTTCTCTTGACGTTGAACGGGAATCAAGATATATTAAACGCTGTTATGATGAAATAATGTGTTTTATTAATAGGAAAGAAAGAAAAGGTATGTTCGAGTCCTTAAGCGACAAGCTGCATGATGTTTTCCGCAAACTGCGCGGACAAAGCACCCTGACCGAAGCCAACATCACCGATGCAATGCGGGAGATCCGCCTCGCGCTGCTCGATGCCGACGTCAACATCAAAATCGCCTCCGAATTCATCGAGGGGGTCAAGGCCGAATGCGTCGGGCAGGAGGTCATCAAAAGCGTGACGCCGGGCCAGCAGGTCGTCAAAATCGTCAACGACAAGCTCGTCGAGCTCCTCGGCGGCGGCGCCTCCGAGCTCGAATTCAAGTCGAAACCGACCGTCATCATGCTGGTCGGCCTGCACGGCAGCGGCAAGACCACCACGGCGGGCAAACTCGCGCTGCTGCTGAAGCGGCAGGGCAAAAAGGTCCAGCTCGTCGCGGGCGACGTCTACCGCCCCGCGGCCATCGACCAGCTCGAAATCATCGGGCGCGAGATCGGGGTGCCGGTCCACGCCGAACGCACGAGCGTGAACGTCGCCGCGATCGCGGTCAACGCGGTCGAACAGGCGCGCACGGCCGGAACCGATGTGGTCATCATCGACACGGCAGGCCGGCTGCAGATCGACGAAACGATGGTGCAGGAGCTGGTCCGCATCCGCCAGGCGGTGCGGCCGGATGAGGTGCTGCTCGTGGCCGACGCCGCGCTCGGGCAGGAGGCGGTTTCGGTCGCCGAACACTTCCACCGGGCGCTCGACCTGACCGGCTTCATCCTGACCAAGCTCGACGGCGACGCCCGCGGCGGCGCGGCGCTTTCGATCCGCAAAGTGACCGGCTGCCCGGTCAAGTTCATCGGCATGGGCGAAAAGCTCGACAGCCTCGAGGTGTTCTACCCGGACCGCATGGCGAGCCGCATCCTCGGCATGGGCGACGTGGTCTCCCTCGTCGAAAAGGCCGCGGCCGAAATCGACGAGGAGGAGGCGAAGAAGCTGCAGGAGAAGCTGCGCGCCAACAAGTTCGATTACGATGATTTCCTCTCCCAGCTGCGCCAGATCAGGAAGCTCGGCGGCATGGAGAGCATTCTCAAATTCCTGCCCGGCGGCCGCCAGCTGGCCGGCGCGATGAACGAGGTCGACCCGCGTCACTTCGCCCGGATGGAGGCGGTCATCCTCTCGATGACCAAGGCTGAACGCGCGAATCCGGATCTGATGGACTTCCCGCGCAAAAAGCGTATCGCCAAAGGTTCCGGCGTCCCGGTCGAAATGGTCAGCGGGCTCGTGAAGCAGTTCGAGGGCATGCGGAAAATGATGAAGCAGAGCGGTCCGCTCGGCCGGCTTATGGCCGGCGGGAGCCTCCCCGAAAACAACGGCGTCCCGGGAACTTTCGGCGGACTCTTCGGCGGACCCGCCCCGCTGTCCCGCAAGGAGCAGGACAAAAAACGGCGGCTCGCGAAGCTGGCCAAGAAACAGCGCGCCAAACAGCGCAAGAAGCGGTAAGGAGTTCCGGACGTGTACAGTATCATCATCGCAGTCGCCGCGGCTTTGCTGACCGGCTTTGTAACCGGGCGCGACCTCGGCACCGCCTGGGGGATTGTCTGCGGCGTCGCCGCCTTCCTCATCGCGCAGCTCATCATCATGCTCGTGCTGCGCAAAAAGCTCAACAAACTCCAGCTCGGCATGCAGCAGACCATGCAGGCGGCGCAGGTGCGCATCCAGCGGCAGGTCCAGAATTTCCAGCAGCGTCCGGTCGGCAGTCCGAAGCTCATGCAGCAGAAGCTCGAAGCGATGCAGAACGACGCGCTGCATGAAACGCTGCGCCTGACCGCGGCGTTCGACCCGTACTACCGCTGGAACTGGATGCTGGCGCGGCAGATCAACACGATGAAAATGCAGCTCTACTTTCAGCTCCGGGATTTCGCCCGGACCGACCAGCTTCTGCCGAAGTGCCTGCTGATGGACGCCCGCTCGATCGCGATCAAGCTGGTCCGCATGTACAGGAACGAGGACCCGAAACTCGACAGCTTCTACCGGAAGAAGTGCCGCCGGGCAAAAGGCGAGGACGGCGCTTTCCTGGCCTGCGTCTACGCTTGGATCAAGCTCAGGCAGGATGATCCGGCCAAGGCGATCGCGGCACTGGTCGAAGCGAAGAAGAACTCCGACAACCCGGCTCTGATCGCCAATTACGAGAATCTGGCCAACAACCGGCCCAAACACTTCTCGAACGCCGCCTTCGGGGACAACTGGTACGCACTCTACCTCGAAGAACCGAAGGTCCGCCCGCAGAAGGTGCAGCAAAGGATGTACTGACGATTTGAAGCATCGCGTGGAACAGCTCAAGGCGATCAGCCGCCGTTTCCGCCCGCTCCTGCAGGACGGCACCCGTCCGGTGGAGTTCATCGGCCGGGTGGCGGCGGAAGTGCCGCCGCTGCTGCGCCACGGGATGCGCCGGCGCGATTTCCGGTACTACATGGATCTCTGCGGCGTTCAGGCGCTGCCGATCGTGCTGCTGATCTGCCTGCTGATGGGTATGGTCATGGCGGTCAACGGGCAGATCCAGCTCTCGAAGCTCGGCCAGGAGATTTTCGTGGTCGACGCGGTCGGTTTCGTGGTGCTGAAGGAGCTCGGGCCGCTCATGGTTGCAATGGTGCTGACCGGCTGGGCCGGCTCCGCGTTCGCGGCCGAGATCGGCACGATGAAGCTCGACGAACAGATCAGCGCGCTGGAGACGATGGGAATCCGCCCCGAATCGTTCCTTGTGTTTCCGAAACTCACGGCCATGCTGATTTCGATGCCGGTGCTGACTGTTTTCGGCAATGTGGCCGGCATCGTCGGCGGGATGCTCATCGGCGTCACGATCATGAAAATTCCGTTCGTGGCCTACTGGACGCGGACGATCGAGGTGCTGGATGTCACGACCTTTCTGCTCGGCACGGCCAAAAGCATTCCGTTCGCAATCCTGATCACGCTGGCGGGGTGCTACTGCGGCTTCAACGCCGCGAACAATTCGCAGGGGGTCGGGCGCGGAGCGACGAAGGCGGTGGTCGCGTCGATTTTTCTCGTGGTGGTCGCCGACGTGCTGATCACGGTGCTTTATTCGTTTATCGGTTACTGAAACGGAGCGGAAAGCTTATGGAAAAAAGAACGGGGCCGGAAATCGAAGTCAGGAGCCTGACCATCGGCTACGGCAATAAAGTCGTCCTCAAAGACCTGAATTTCCAGGTTGAGAGCGGCGAAATTTTCTGCATTCTCGGCGGCTCCGGCTGCGGCAAAAGCACGCTGCTCAAGCATATCATCGGGCTCTATGCGCCGCAGAAGGGAGATATTCTGATTCAGGGCGACAGCATCGTGCAGGCCGATGAGCGGCACCGCCGCGAGATCATGCGCCGGTTCGGCGTCACCTACCAGGGCGGAGCGCTGTTCAGTTCGATGTCGCTGGCCGAGAACGTCGCGCTGCCCCTCGAGGAGTATACGCAGCTCTCGGCGAAGGAGATCGCCCGGACCGTCGAAGAGAAGCTCAGGCTCGTCGATCTGGCCGGATTCGGCAACTACATGCCGGCCGAACTCTCGGGCGGCATGGCCAAACGGGCCGGTCTGGCGCGGGCGCTGGCGCTGAATCCGAAGCTGCTCTTCTTCGACGAGCCGTCGGCCGGACTCGACCCGATCACGTCGGCCGAACTCGACCGGCTGCTGCTGCGGCTGCGCGACCAGTTCGGTTCGACCATCGTCGTGGTGACTCATGAGCTCGACAGCGTATTCACGATCGCCGACCGGGTCATCATGCTCGACAAGGAGACGAAATCGATCGTGGCGGATGGTCCGCCCGTACTTCTGCGCGACACTTCTCCGAACGAAAAAGTGCGCGCGTTCCTGACCCGCGACGGGCTCAAGAGCGACGTTCCGCGCGAGCCGCAGATAACGGAGGTGAGCTGATATGGCAAACGATTCCTTTCAGAAAATCAAAATCGGACTTTTCGTGATCGGCGGCCTCGCGCTTCTGATTGCGATCCTCTTCTTCCTCGGCATGACCGACATCTTCACGAACAAGGCGACGGTGCAGACCTTCTTCAGCGAGTCCGTGCAGGGGTTGACCGTCGGATCGGCGGTCAAATACCGCGGCGTGCCGATCGGCAATGTGACGAAAATCTCGATCCGCGTCACCGACAAGCTCGTGCAGGTCGACATGGCGGTCGAGCTCGAGCATTTCGTCAGCGGCGGGGAAAAGGGGCAGCAGCGCAGCGACTTCCGGCGCTTCTTCCAATCCGAGCTCGAGCAGGGGATGCGCTGCCGGCTCGAATACGCCGGAATCACCGGAATGCGCTACATCGACTTCGACTATTTCGCGACGCCCGGGCAGACGCTGCCCGAGCCGCCGGCCGGAATGCTCGAACCCGGAACGCTCTACATTCCGGCGGTGCCGTCGCCGTTCCGCGACATCCTGAAGGCGATCGGAACCTCGCTCGACCGCATCTCGCGGATTCGTTTCGAGGAGATTTCGGACGGGCTCGAACGAAGCCTTTCGGAACTCTCCGGGCTGCTCGGCGACCCGGCGCTCAAATCGACCATCGTGCGCATCAACGACGCGGCGGAAAATCTGGAGCTCGGCAGCCGCACCCTCTCCCGCGTATTCAGCGAAGAGCGGCTGAACCGCCTCATGACGGTGCTGGAAGAGGATCTCGACAACGTCAACAAGCTGACCGGCCAGCTGATCCGGGAGACGCGCGACGCGAAGCTGCCGGAGAGCGCCGCCGCGTTCCGCGACGCATCGAACGCAATCTCCTTCAGCCAGGATGAGCTTGCCAACACGCTGACCAAGCTGAACCAGACGCTCGACGCGCTGACCGAGCTGGCGGACTCCCTGTCGGCCGATCCGAGTTCGATCGTCTCCGGCAAGAAGAAACCGCAGTTCAAAGGCGAATAAAGACCATGGACGCGGCGGATATCAAAGCGAAAATCGAGGCGATCATGCGGGAGGAGCCCCGTTTCGCCGAAGAAGCGTACGCCTTCGTGGCGAACGCCGTGACCTTCACGGTCGGCCGGCTGCCGGCGCACCGGCACGTTTCGGCGCTTGAACTGCTCGGCGGCGTCCGCGATTACGCCCGGGAGGAGTTCGGCGTGCTGGCTTACGAAGTGCTGTACGAGTGGGGAATCCGCAGCGCCTCCGACGTCGGGCGGATCGTCTACCTGCTGATCGGTTCCGGGCTGCTCTCCGCGTCGAAGGACGATGCGCCGGAGGATTTCGACATTGAATTCAAGCTGGCCGATCCTCCCGCCGACGCCGCCGCTCCGGCGGCGAAGCTGCCCAAAATCGATTGAAGAATAAGCGAGGTGCCATGAGATTTTATCGAAACGTCGTGTCGCGGACGCTGGAGAACGGGGTCCGGATTTTCGTGTTTCCGCAGCCCGGCACGGCGGTCGAAGTCGAATGCTTTGTCCGCACCGGCAGCATCCACGAAGGCGCCCGCCTCGGCTACGGGCTGTCGCATTTTCTCGAACACATGCTGTTTCAGGGATGCCGCGACTATCCCGGAACGGCGGCGGCCGACGCGATCGACCGGCTCGGCGGCTCGATGAACGCCTACACAAGCTACGACCACACCGCCTATCACGCGAATCTCGCCGGCCGGCACCTGCCGGAAGCGGTGCGGATTCTTTCGCGCATGGTCCGCTTCCCGGAATTCCCGGGAGCGCGTTTCGCGGAGGAACGCGAAGTGATCCTGCGCGAAGAGGAGATGGGGCGCGACAACCCGGACCGGCTGCTCTACACGCGGCTCAACGCCTCGATCTTTCAGGAGCACCCGCTCCGGCACCCGATCATCGGCTACCGCGAGCTCATCGCCGGCGTCACCCGCGACATCATGGTCGACTATTACGCCGAACGCTACACGCCGGGGCGCTGTTTCTGGGTCATCGTCGGCGACACCGAGCCCGAACGCGCCTTTGATCTCGTCGAAGCGGAGATGGCGGACTGGGAGCGGCGAAGCCTCGCGGAGCCGGCGATTCCGCCGGAACCGGCGCAATGCACGGCGCGCAGCGACGCCTTCTCTTTCGCAGATCCGCTCGCCCGGCTCGCCTGCGGCGTGCGGATTCCCGAAATCTCGCATCCGGACATCGCCGGCTGCGACGTGCTGGCCGGCATTCTCGGCATGGGAGACGGTTCGCGCCTCGTCCGCCGCCTCGAGCTCGAATCGCAGCTGGCGGTCAATCTGCGCAGCTTCAGCTGCAGCCAGGGAGCGGGCGGACTGCTGGCCGTGACCGCCAGCGCCGTTCCGGCCAAACTCGGCAAGCTCGAATCGGCGTTGAAGCGCGAACTCGAAGCCATCCGCAAAGGAGCGCTCTCGAAGGCGGAAGTAGAACGCGAAAAGACTCAGCAGTACGCCGAACACCTGCGCGAGCTGCGCGGCATCCGCGAGATCGCGGCGAACATCGGCGGCGGCGTGATTGCGAACGGCTCGCCGGATTTGAGCGACATCTATCTCGAGCGCCTCGAAAAGCTGACGCTCGACGACATCAACCGGATCGCAGCCGAATATCTCGAACCGGACCGCTTCTCCCTCGTCCGCCAGCATCCGCAGTCGCGGAAGCGGAAGGCGGCCGCCTCCGCGAAGAAGCCGCAGCTCGTTCCGCAGCTCACGACGCTCGGGAACGGGGCGCGGCTGGTCACCTTGTCCGACCGCCGTCTCCCGATCGTGGACTTCGCGCTCGTCCTGCCGGGGGGCACGATTTTCGAACGTCCGGCGGAGAGCGGCGTTTCGGGGCTCGCGGCCGACCTGCTGACGGCCGGTGCGGGCCCGTGGTCCGAAGGAGAATTCCTGACCCGGCTTGACGCATGCGGCGCCAGTTTTTCGGTCAACGCCGGACTCAATTCGTTCATGATCGAGTGCAGCTGTCCGCGCCGCCATTTCGCTGAAATGTTCAGGCTGCTCAAAGCGGCCATCGCCGCTCCCGCCTTCGGGCAGGCGGAGTTCGACCGCGAAAAGGCGAACCGCCGCGAGCTGCTGAAAAGCCGCGAAATGTCGCCGCGCGCCGCCGCCGAAGACCGCTGCCGCCGCCTGATGTTCGGCAGCCATCCCTACGGCTGGGGAACGACGGGGCTGCCGGAGCAGCTCGACGCGCTCACCCGGGAACAGGTTGCGGAATTCTACTTCTCGCGGCTGGTCCCGGAGCAGGTCATTTTCGGCTGGGGGGGCGACTGCACACCCGAAGAGACGCAGAAGTGGACGCGGGAGCTGGCCGCGGAAATTCCGTGGCGCCGGGAACGCATCGACCTGCCGCCGGAACCGGTATTTCCGGAACGGCCTCAGACGGCTGAAATCGCCCTGCCCCGCGAGCAGACCATGGTGATCCGCGCCGTGCCGGGCCCGGCGCTGAACGACGGGCGGCTGTCGATGTGCGAAATTCTGTTTCAGGCGGAAAACGGTCTCTCCAGCCCGATTTTCAAGCTGGTGCGCGAAGAGAACTCGCTCGCCTATTCGACCGGCATGCGGCTTTCGGGCGGCTTTCATCCGGGCTGGCTGCTCTTCTATGCCGTCACCACGGCGGAATCGGCGGAACGAGCTCTCGAACTGCTCGGAAGCGAGCAAAAGCGGCTGGCCGTGAACGGGCTCTCCGAAACCGAATTCGATGCGGCGCGGGAGGGAGCGGCCTTCACCGCCGCCCGCGGCGCGGAATCGGTCGCCGCCGCCCTGAACTCGACCTTGCTGTCGCTGCATTACGGGCGCGACCTCAACGAATGCTTCCGCCACGAAGCGGAGCTGCGCAACACCGGGCGCGAAGAGCTGAACGCACTCCTGGCGTCTTATTTGTCCAACCCCGCCGCCGTCCGGGTTCTGGCCGGCCGGCTGCCGAACCGGAAGGAAACAGAGAAATGAACTTCCCCCGCATCGAATCGACCGCGCTGCTGGTCGTGGATCTTCAGGAACGGCTGGTCCCCGCCATGAACAACCCCGGCCCCGTGCTGGATCGGAGCAGGCTCCTGCTCCGCGGAATGGCGGAACTCGGCGTCGACGTGCTGGTCACGGAACAGTACCCGAAGGGACTCGGCGGGACGGTTCCCGAAATCGCGGAACTCCTGCCGGAAAGCCGCCCTCCCATAGCGAAAACCGGTTTCTCAGCCTTCGTCGAACCGGCTTTCCGGACGGCGCTCGCCGCAAAGCCGCGAAAAACGCTGGTCGTCGCCGGAATCGAAGCGCACGTCTGCGTGCTGCAGACCGTCTTTGACGCATTGAACGAGGGATTCGAGGTCATTCTCGCCGCGGACGCGGTCACGAGCCGCAAGGCGGCGGACCGGGAGCTCGCGCTCAAAGCGGCGCGCCATGCCGGTGCGCAGGTGCTCCCGGCCGAAGCCGTCCTGTTCCTGCTGCTGCGCGATGCGAAACACCCGGCCTTCAAAGCCGTGTCGAAGCTGGTCCGCTGATGAAAAAGCCCGCGCTCCTTCTGCTGTGCCTTCTGCTGGCGGCGGCCGGATTCGGCGCGACAATCACTCTGGAGCCCGGTACGCCGGTCTTCCGGACCCCCGAACTGCCGTCGGAGGTCATTGCCGTGGCCTCCGCACGGACCGAGCTGCCGGAGACCGGTTCGAAGCTGGTCCTGATCCAGCGCCATCCGCTGGCGCGTTACTACCGGCTGAGCGAGGTGCGCCTGCCGGACGGCCGAAGCGGTTACACCCATCCCCGCATCCTGCTGACGCCGGACGGGAACCTCGACTTCGGCAATATGCTCGAGTGGTGGCGCTATCCGCTGGCCGTGCTGCTCTGCGGAGGGCTGGCCGCTCTGGCCGTCACGCTCTGGAAAAGGCGCAGGGAGGAGGACCCGTGGCGCCGGCTCGAACTCGGGCTGCTGCCGGTACTCCTGCGCATGACGCTGCTTGTCCTCCTCGTCAATTCCGCCCAGAACATCATCGCCGCTCCGGCAGACGAGACCGGCTACTATTCGAACCTGATCCATTTTCTGGCCGGGGATTTTTCGGAACGGTGGCACTTCACGGTCGGCACCTCGATCTTCTATCTGCCGTTCGAACTGCTTTCAGGCACGCGGCAGCTGGCCGACCTGCTGATCCCGGTATCGTGGGCGGAAGGGTTCCTGATCGCGCCGCTGTCGCTTTTCCTCGGTTATCTCATCGCGCGCAAACTGACCGGGAGCGACCGCAAGGCGTGCGCGGCCATGCTGATCTGGGCGGTCCTTCCGTTCGTCTGGCACCATCGGCCCGATTTCACCGGCAGGCTGTTCGTCGCCTTCTTCGAATTCCCGAGCGCGGAGTTCTCCTACCGGCACTACATCAACCTGATCGCCTGCGGCTTCTCGGCCATGAGCGACACGCCGTCAACCATGCTGGTGCTGCTCTGCATGACGATCCTGCTCTACTGCCGGGTCAGCCGGCGCAGCGCGGCCCTCGCGGCATTCGTGTTCGGGGTAAGCTGCATGTTCCGCATCAACAACATCCTGTTCCTCCCGGCGATTGCGGCCATTGTCTGGCTGCGGCAGCCGGAGTATCTCGCGGGAGTGCGGCGGACGCTGACCAACGCGGCGGCCGGAGCGGGGGCGTTCCTGCTCGGCTTCCTGCCGCAGATGCTGGCGAACTGGAAATTTTTCGGCAGCCCGCTGAAGTTTTCGTATACGAACTATGCGGAGGGGGCGCATACCTATCTCCACTGGAGCTTCATCGAGCTGAACAGCGCATTTTACGGAACCGTGAACCAGCTGGTCTGGATTCCGGGTCTCCTGTCGCTTCTTTTCCTGAAGGACCGCAAACTCCGGATCATACTTGCTCTCTGGGCGGTTCCGGTCATCTGGTTCTTCTTCGGCTACAGTCACGGCACCGACGACCCGATCCGCTTTATCCTGACCAGCTACCCGGCTTTCTTCATCGCGATCGCGGCCTGCGGGGTGTGGGATAAGCTCACGCGCAGCCAGATCGGCTGGCTGCTGCTGATTCTGGCGGGCTGGATCGTCTGCATTCCGAATGCAAGCTACGGTTCATTCGGCTGGTACTTCGCGGAGCCGCATCATCTGCTTTGGAGAACAGGATTGTTCCCGCCGCTGCAAGCGGCGGGAACGGCTGCCATGGCAGCCGGCTCGGTCGCGCTGTTCCTGACCAGGCGGAAACTCGGCATTTTCACCGCGCTGGCAAGCGTGCTTTACCTGCTCGGCAACGCCTACTGGCTTGCGCTCGGACTCGCTGCCGTACTTCTGCTGGCGGTATGGGACATGGCACAGATCGGGTGCCGAACCTGGAAACTCCGGCAGCCGCATGGGGAGTGAAGCGGCCGGATTCCGGTGCGGCCCTGACGGGATTCTTAAGGGCGCGGAGCGGTCAAAGAATCTGCCGCACTGCAATTCCGCCGAACTTTGCCGATGCCGGGGACGCTTCACCGCCTTGATGCACGTGCAGGCATGCACATCTTTATTTACAGTGCAAACTCTTCCGGGCGCAGCGCGTAGCCGCGAATCTGCCCCTTGTCCAGCGCGTCGTCGACAATGTAATTCACAATATAAAGCTCCCCGTCCGGAAACTGAACCCAGCCGGAATACCCGAGATCCGACAGCGGTGAACGGTCGTAATCGATCGGCATGATCCGCGCCGTCGACTCGTCGCGCCTCGATGCCAGCACCGATTCCCGATCGGTCAGCGCCCCGAAGAAATTCTGCGTCCACGCCCCCAGCCATCCCTTGCCGCCCTGCATGAAACGGTAGGTGATGAAAATCCGCCCGTCCCGCAAAAAACCGGCGACCGGACGGTGGCATCCCGGCAGCGGGAAATCGATCACCGGCCCCCAGGTCTCCCCGTTATCGTGCGAAATCGTCTTTTTGCAGTCGTACCCCATGGCGCTGTTTTCGCGGAGAAAGGCAACCAGCGTCCCCTTTCCCATCGGCAGAATCGAGACTTCGCAGAGATTCAAAGCCGGATCGAGCCCGACCGTGACCGGGTCGCTCCAGCTCTCCCCGCCGTCGTCTGAATAACGCAGGAACTGGGCGAGCTTGCCGTTCACGTGATGGTGGGCCGAGATGATCCGGCGCCCGTTTTCAAGTTCGAGCAGCTTGTCGGGAACGATGCCGCAGAGCGGCGTTCCGACCGGTCCGCTCCAGCTCTCCCCGTCGTCGGCTGAAAAGTAGAGTACGTTTTCGGCCCGGGCCGCCCGGCTCTCCCCGCCGTCGGCCGGAATCCGATCGACGACAACGACGAGCCTGCCGTCCCGCAATCGGCTGATCCTGGCGCAGTTGTAATAGTAAGGAAGCCCCCGGGTCCCCTCCGTCAGCGGCCGTTTCGGAGACCAGTGCCGCCCGCGGTCGCCGGAATCCGACAGCATGATGCGGGTGTAGTCGCGATTGCCGTGATGCGTGCACTCGCTGAAAACGCAGACCAGCTTGCCGGAACCGGTGAGCACAACATCCGGCCACGCTTCGTACATGGCCGGATCGTTACTGATGGAAAATTTCTGAATCATGGCCGATCTCTCCTGGGTTTACCATAAAGTATACCACGGTCCGGCCGATTCGGCAATCATACAAATGCGTTTAAAATAATACTTTTTTAACAAGCTGCGACGTTTCCGCCCCTACCGTCTCCGCACATCGCCGGAGTATGGTAGGGACGGGGGCGCGGCTCAGTCGAAGACGACCAGCGGGAAACGTTCGAAATTCTTCCATTCGCTGACGCCGGGCGCGAGCTGGATGAACCCTTCCCGGAGATTCCCGTCATTGTCGTTGATCAGCAGATTGAACCGGATTCCCTCGGTCAGCATGCGGTCGTCGAGGCCGAAGGCGTCGAGCTTCAGCCGGGCACGGTAGGCGGTTCTCCTGCCGGCTTCATCCCGGTGCGTCGTCAGCGTGATCGCCTTTGCGGCGGCCTTCGCGTCAAGGCCGGACGGGGATTCCCAGACAAAGCTGTCCGGCCTGCCGTTGTCGAGACGGGCCAGTCCGATCTTCCAGGCGCCGCTCCGGCCCGGGACGACCAGGGCGAACTGAATGCCGTCCCCCTTCCAGATGCCGGTCCCCTGCTCCTTCTGAACATGGACGTCGTCGGAAACCGCGGTGTAAAGCTCCAGCACGCCCGGTTCGCGGCGCAGGAAGATTGCGGCGGAGAGGTCGTCTTTCCCCTGCCAGACCAGGTCGCGCAGACTCGGGTCGCCTTCGCAGAAGGAGACGACCTGTTCCGGCCGGTCGAGCACGAAATCCGGCTTCCGGCGATACTTGCCGTCTCCGGCCGGAATCCGGGCGGCGGGGCGGAGAGGCACGGCCAGCGTACCGGAAAACGGCGTTCCCGGGATTTCATAGTCGAGCCGGACGGCCCCGGCCTTCGAGCCGCGCCGGGTCAGCCCGGTGAACTCCAGCGTCTTGCGTTCGCCGGGAGCGAGCGTGACAGCCGCCTCGCCCGGAGTGACGGCAACACCGTTCTCAGGCACAAACCGCAGCTTGAACTCCGCCCGCCTCGCCAGCGGGTTCGCCACCGTCGCCGCCAGCCGGAACGGCTGCTCCGGAACCGCCGCGCCCGCGGTGAAGGTGAACGGCGGCTCCCGCAGTTCGGAGCGGGCGGCTTTGACCAGGCGGATGACCATCGGCTCGGCGGTGATCCCGGTCAGCACGGCGCCGTCCGAAAGCGTGAGCGGCGTCGCATTGCCCATCATATCGATGCGTTCCGCTCCGGCAGCATCGGTCGAAACGGCGATGATTCCACCCGCCCGGTTCGCCTCGTTCCAGACCGCCAGCAGCCGGTCGCCGCCGTTCTCGAAGACGAAGCCGTCACACCCCTCCGGCAGCTCAAGCTCCCCGATGTATTTCGCGCCGCGGAAGTACCGGGCCAGCATATGATAGACACTGAGCACCGGCTTGGCCTGGAAATCGGTGGTCAGCAGCCCGAAATGGTGTTCCGGGTCGTTCGGCGCATAGCCGTCGTTCCGCAGGTCGTACCAGTTGTAGCCGACCGCGCCGCGGCTCCATGAGAACAACAGTTTCTTGAACAGCGCAGCGGCCTGCTCGCGCTCGGTTCCACCGATGGCGCTGACGGCGGTTTCGTTCGCATACCACGGAATCTGCACACCGGCCTTTTCCCGCAGCGGCAGCAGCCGTTCGTCGATCTGGCGCGCATAAGTCGCGTAATTCGCATGTCCGTGATAGGCGTGGACATCGAAGAATTTCCAGCCGTCGCGCATCGCCTTGAACTGAAAATCGGGATCACGCCGGCCGGGATGGCTGCCGAGCCCGGCAAAACCGCCGGTAAAGATGACAAGCTCCGGATCGGTGCGGCGAATCGTTTCGCTCGCCGCCTTCGCTAGATCGAGATAGTCCTCCACGCCGAAGTGGCTGAAGGCGTAGAGGTCCGGTTCATTCCAGATCTCCCAGATCCGGATGCGGCCCCTGAAGTGTCTCGCGGTGGTCTCGACATAGCGCTTCCACGCTTCGAGCTCAGGTTTCGCGCGGCTCCAGGCGTGATAGCTCGGCGCGTTCCGGGTCTCTTCCGGAGCGGCCCAGCGGGCGCAGAAGCCGAACATCCCCTGCACTTCGATGCCGTACCGGCCGAAGAGATCGACGATGCGGTCGAAGCGGTCGAAATCGAAACGTTCCGCCGTCGGCTGAATCTGGTTCCAATCAACGCCGGACCTCAGATACCGCACCCCGAGCCGGGCGGCCGCCTGCGCTTCGAGTTCCTGCTTCCCCGCCGCCCAGCGGTTCGGGTGCGAACACACGCCGAATGCAAAGTCGCCCTTCCGAGGCCGGTAGGGCGGGAGCTCCGGCAGAACGGCGAAACCGGCTTTGCCGCCTTGCGAATCCCCGCCGGAACGAATCGTCCAGTCGATCGTCCAGTGGCCGTTCAGCGGCAGCTTCTCCGCAACGTCGAACACCGCGCTTTCGCCGGGCGCGAGCGTCTGCTCCCGCCGGAACGGAAGGGAGGTGCCGTAAAAAGCGGTCAGTTTTCCTTCGAGGACGAACGGCAGCGGCCGATCCGCGCGATTGGTCACCCGAACCCGCACAGGATCGCCGGGAGAGAACAGCGCGAGGCGCGCCGGGAGATCGAGCCCGACCTCGAACGCTCCGGCCGGAGCGGTTTCGGCGAGAAGCGCGGCATTGTGAAGCGTCAGGTCGACGCCGCTGCCGTCGGAAACCAGCTCGATGCCTTCGAACTTCACCGCGCCCTTCCGGTCAAGAGCGATCCGGCAGAGGTTGTCGCCCGGGACAAGCGGAACGACCTCCGTCTTGAATGCGGCGCCGTCGGCGGTGCCGAGCAGCCGGATACCTGCCTTGCCGGCCGAATGGAGCGTGCAGCGGATCGCCGCGCCGGCGGGAGAGCGGTGAAAGACCAGCGAAAATTTACGTTCGCGCAGAATGATGTTCCGGGCGTTTCCCCGGACCCGCATGCCCGGCTCCGCCGGTTCGGCCGTCCCCTTGCCGGAATAGAACGAATTGTTGTAAAGCTCATACCGGTCGAAGCCGAGCCACGGGAACTCCGCCGGAACGGCAGGACAGACAGCCGGCAGAAGGCAGAACAGAAGAGCGAGAAAGCGCATAATGAGATTCCTTTCCGGGTCAATACAGATAGAGTTCCCACGCCACCTTCTGCGGGGTGACGAATTCGACATGCAGATCGAACATCAGCGCATTCTTGCCGTCATGCCGCAGATCGGGAAACGTGTCGCTCGAAACACCCATGTAATACCCGCGGTTGCGGATCGACGGGTGCGTATAGCCCTTTTCATTGGTCAGGTGGCGGCCGAGTTCGCTGACGAAGATGATCTTGCTGTTCGCAAAACGCGGCGAACGGGTTTCGGGGCGCACCATATAATTCGATGTCGTGGTCGGGGCGGCATCCACGCACTGCGACGGCTTGAAGCCGAAATTCTGCGAGAGATAGCTGAAGGCGTTCATCGCGTACGAAACCGTGTCGGAAAGCCCGTTGCTGCCGTAAACCACCTCGGTGGCTTTGCAGAACAGCGCTCCCTCCCGGGCGACTTCAGTCGCCCGGGTCCAGTCGGCCGGCACCTCGTGGCTGCCGAGGTAGGGGCGGATGCGGTGATACCAGCGCTGCTGGTTCCGCGCCTCCCCCTGCGGCTGGTCGGCGGGCGGAAAATTCTGCTGGTCGCCCGCGTACATGGCGAGCGCGGCGCCGATCTGCTTCAAATTGTTGATGCAGGCGGTTTTCGTCGCGGAAGAGCGCGCCTTCTGCAGCGCCGGCAGCAGCATGGCGGCGAGAATCGCGATGATGGCGATGACGACAAGGAGTTCGATCAGGGTGAATGAATTGCGTTTCACGATACGGCTGCCTTTCCTGGTTTCAAGTTGATGTCGGCGACACTTTTATATTCGAGAATTTCGGGTTTGATGCTGATCTGGCAGGGAGATGCAAGGTCTCCGCAAAGCTGGCGGTCGATGATGTCGAGAACGGCGGCGGCCTGCTTCGGCAGCGGAGAATCGACCGAGCTGATGCGCGGCGTCTCATCCGGAATCGAGTCGAAACCGTAACTCAGCAGGCTCAATCTGCCGGGGACGTCGATTCCGCGGCGCTCCAGGAAGGCCAGCGCCTCCCGCGCGGTGGCATAGCTGCAGACGAAAAGGGCCGAGATGCCGCTGCCGGCGATTTCACCGCAATTGCGTTCGAGATAAGCCCGCGTCTGGATGCAGGAATCGACCCCCTTCCGGATTTCCGCATCGAAAAAGCGGACCTCGCAGCCGAGCGTGGCGGCGCAGAGCCGCAGCGTCTCGGTCATGGTGGAAAGCGTGTAGCTGCGGCCTTCGCTCAGCAGGACGCCGATCCGGCGATGCCCCTTGCGGTAGAGATAGTTGGCGGCGGTCATGCCGGTCTCCATCAGGTGCGAGCCGACGCACTTGATGTTGAATACCGGCAGCGTCGAACGGCAGAGCACGACCGGACGCACCGAGCTGGTCAGAATCTGAAGCTGTTCGGCCGTGAAGCTGTCGAACCGGATCGGATCGAGAATCACCGCATCCGCTTCGAAATCAGGCAGCTGCCGGTAGATGTCCGCATCGACCGGATAGCGGACCACCTCGCAGCAGTAGCCGCGCGAAAGCGCCTCCCCGGTCATGCCGCGTTCCATCGCTTCGATCGAATGCGAGGGCCAGTCCGGGCGCAGATAGAGAATCCGCGCGCCTTTTTTCGGAGTCGCGCCGCGAATCACGAAGCTGCCGCGGCCGACATGGGAGGCGATCAGGCCGTTCCGCTGCATCCGCTTCAGGGCCGGAGCCGCCGTGAACTGGCTCACACGATACTCGCTCATGATCTCGCGCAGGGTCGGAAAGCGGGCGCCGTCTCCGAGCTGGGAGGCCCGTTCGGCCAGCAGCCGGTACAGTTGTTCGGACTTCGAAGTTTTATTCATACTTGAATCCTTTTCCGATGCAATAGAGCGAAATAAAAAAGCTGATTGCATCTTTTCCCGGATAAATTGCATTGTTTTAAGATACATTCTGATTTTATTATGATCGATTCCACCCCGAATGTCAAGAGCCGTCCCGAAAAAAGTCGTAATTTTATCTTTTCCGGAGGAGTGTCTCTTCTTCAGCCCCCAACCAAAAACAACCTGTTTTTACAGAAACCGGCAGCCCCGAACCAGATTTCATCAGGGACTCTCTGAAATATCGCGCCGGAACAGAAGTAGAACAAGGCATATTCTTTCCAACATCATGGTTTTCTGCCGGACGGACGGTAACCATTCGGACAAAAAAATTCCCGGAGGAGGACAGGGTCTGTCCATCTCCGGGAGTTTTGCGCTGCGGTCAGCGGGTCAGCAGATAGACCATCACGCCGCCCGGACGCGAAGCGGTGTCCGCCGTAAAACGGAGCCTGCCGTTTTCATAAGTCGACGGGACGCTGCCGTTCGGGGAGCCGTCGAACTTCAACGCTTCGACCTTCATCCGCGGCAGAGCAAGTTCGACGTCGGTCCGGCATTTTTCGAGCAGGATCGGCAGCTCTCCCCAGCTTTCGAGCAGGTTGCGGCGCTCGTTCGCAAACTTCTGCTTGGTTGCACCGAGGTTTGGCATCTGGATAAACAGGAGCTTTTTACTTTCGGCCAATTTCTTCCCGTCGAGCGACAGCAACGCGGCCGTCTGGTAACGGTCACCGCCGGAAAGTCTCATCACTTTGCCGGACATATTGCCGGAGAAGGTCATCCCTTCGCACTGCGGAGCGACGATCTTCAGCGTCTTCGCCTTCGAATCGAGCGTGATCTGTCCGCCGGCGCTCGTGATGACTCCGGTTTTTCCGAGCTTGCCGAGAGCGGCGCGGGCGGCGGCGGGAAGCTGCTTCTCCCAGTTGTCATTGAGTGCATCGACCTTCTGCACGCCGGGGAACGAAACGGCGGGAGAGAGCGTGCCGATCCGGCCGTAGAGGCCGAGTTCGGAGAACGCCGCCGGATAATCACCGTCATTCTCCGGAGGCCCCGCCAGCGCGCGGAGCTGTTCCGGTGTGCAGCTGAAGGCGAAGGCCGGTCCGGCCGGACGAACATAACCGCGCATGAAAAGCAGGTAAATGATGCGCTCCGCCAGCTGCGCCTGCGGATCGTTGACGATATCAAAACCATATGGCACATCGACCTTACCCATATTGTAACGCCCGTGCGACCAGGCGAACCGATAGAGAGCGTCCCAATCCTGCAGCCCGGCATAGCCGCCGATCAGCAGAGCCGCCTCGACCCGGTACGGGTTTGGGTTGCAGAAGTTGAATTCGGTGACCGTGTACGGCTTGCCGAAAATCCGTGCCGGCATCAGATACCGCGGATGTTCCGCGCGATTTGCGATGGACGACTTGTTGGAAAACGCATATGGTAAGTGCCAGTCCCGCACCGGAAACCAGGGATGATCCCAATACTGATGATTATCCACGAAATCCAGATGCTCACGTACTTCATTCATCGTGAACTTGCTGATCATATTGAGGTCGGTGACCAGCGCGGTCAGCTTCAATTCATCCTTCAGGAACCGCTTCTGCTCTTCGATGCTCCTGATCTGAAGATCGTTCAGGAACTCGATGAAAAGACCGCCGCGGGAGGCGCGATTCTCCGGCGTGTCGAGTCCTTTCTCCTTCAGGTATTCGACATACCTTTCTTCGAAAAGCGGAATAAGAGCGGGATCCCATCCCTGCCAGGTAATGACCAGCGGATTTTCGTTCACAAGATTCAGCGCATAGAGCGCCGGGTCCTCCGCATAAGTCAGCCCGGTATACGGATTCCGGTGAGTCAGCAGCCGCCGGGCGAATTCCTTCCAGTTATCCATCGCCGATTCACTGATCGGAATCAACCTCTTCAATATGAATTTCTCTGGGCTGCTGCGTCCTTCAAGCTCTTTTATATTGTCGCCCGGCTTCAGCTCGCGGCTTGCATAAAGATCGAGACAGGAATAGATTCCGTGTTTTTTCAACTCCGCGAACAGATAATCAAACTGATCGAGTGCTTTAGGATCAAAAGTCAGAGAATCAGATGCATTCGGATCAATAAGTCCGTTGTCGAAGTGATGAAAACGCACAGTATTATAACCGAGACGGGTTGCCTTAGTCACAAAATCATCGGCAAGTGCTTTGTCGAGATAGTTTGCGGTGCCGACCAGATTCGGGCCGAAGAAGCGGATCCTTTTTCCCGGGGCGTCACGAAATGAGAAATGTCCGTCCCGGTTGATTATCACCGGTCCGTACTTGCCGGCCGGTGCGTCAAGATAGACCGAAAAATCAAGCGGAGACCCCGCCGTAGTATTACCGTTATATTCGACCGGAACCCAATCTTTATTCGCAACGATATACGGCAAAGTTTCGGGCCGTCGGAGGTTCAATCGACGTTCTCCGAACGTGCCGCTGACGATCATCCAAACGGAATTACTGTCGGCCGCCGCTTTAAAAGTCAACTTTGCCGGAATGGTCCCGACAGGGAACTGTGACAGATAAAGACCGACAAAGGTTTCTGCATTTTCTCCGGTCCAGGCGACAACGCCGTTCGCAACACCATAGGGCTGGTACCAGTTGCCGACATCGCGGCCGGCAAGCACAGGAAATTCCTTTGTACTGCCGTCGGCATATTCAGCAATGAGCATACCGACCGGCATAGACGCACTCGGCGTCCAGGCAGAAGCATGCAGCAGATACAGATACTGGAACTCCTTGCCGGCTCCATCGAGCACAACGCTTTTCTCCGCCGGGAATTTCCGTTGCCGGGAGGAAAGCACAAGGCAGGAGCGTCCGTCGTTGCGTCCCGGATTGACGATATCGAAATCGACGCCAAGGGCGGAAAGCCGCCCCGGCTTCATCATACGCAGATCGTTGGTCGGCCCCTGGTCGGTCCAGCCGCCCTGCCCGTCGTTTGGCTTCTCGTCCTTGAATCCCATATTGAACACATTTTTCAAATCGGCGGGAACAGTGAACGGCGTCTCAAGCCGTATGCGAACCTTCAAGACGGCATCGTCAATTTTTCCGGCAGATGGAGTCGATCCGATCCGGAATACAAAATATTGATTATCCCATTTCCGGTCATCCTGAATCAGCAACGCAAAATCGCCTTCAACCGTGACAATCCTTCCATCGCTTCCGAATTGGAGGGAACGGACGTTCCCGTTGAAGATGCAGCTTTCTTTGTACACCTCAGGCAACTCCAACTTTTTACCGTCAACTACAACGTCACCCGACTCCCCAAGCGGCATGTTCATAGTCAAAGCAAGCGCTGAGGTTTCGACGGAGGAAGCAGCCTTGAAACGGGCATGATAGTCAATTACGCCATCAGAAACGGCAACCGCTGAGATCTTTGTCCGGAACCCGTTCCATTCCCCGGAGGTTTCGAACCGATCAGAACTGAACCGCGGAAATCCCGTATCCATCTTGAAACTGTCAGCGGCAAGAGCTTCTGCATGCCAATCCGGTGCATACCAGTTCCAACGAAGTACGCGCGTACCTATTCTCAAGTTTCCACAGTCGTCGATCACAGGGCAGGCTGGCAGCATTTCTCCGGAAACAGAAGGCAGCAATCGGAAATCTGCCGCAAGCTGCCAATTGGAAACTTCCCTCCCCATGCCTTTCGGCATCAGCCGAATGGTAAACGTCTTGAGGTTGAAAGCACGATTATCCTGAATATAAACTTTGAAATCACCACTGATCCTGATTTTCTGTTCCGGCAATACAACCATGACAATTCCAGCTTCGCGATCAAAACTGCCGAATTCCCTCTCCCCGTCAGGAAAGCAAATCTCGTCTCCATCGACATTCAAGGCGACACCGGATTGCCCGGCCGGGATATCGATTGCCAGCGCCAGAGAATTGGTTGCAATCGGAGTTGCTGCCGTTAGCGTATAATTACACCGGAACACATTTTCACCAGTCGCCGTCACATTCTCGATCACATCGAATACGCCGTCCGAACCTCCGGCCGGGAGTTTGCCGCACAGTTCATATCGGCCGCCGGAGTGCTTCGGGAACCCGGCAGCCGGCTTCAGAGCCGACTGGTCGTTTCCCTTCCATTCCGGTCCGAAATGCTGAAGAAACACCTGCACCGGACCGATGCTGAACCGTCCCTGCGGCTCGAACCGCAGGGAAGCCGGGAATCGTTCGGCCGCCGCAACGGCAACGAAACCAAGTACGGTCAATAATAATAAGAATTTCTGCATAAATACGTCGATTACTCCTGTCACAACCGAATTTATAATTCAATATGGGAGGGAGAATAGAAGCTCTCTTTCATATTCAACAATCCCACAACCAGTTATTCCCCATTGCCGCTCCGGCATCATCTTTCTCTTAATTGTTTCATAACCTGTCAGACTTTCAAATGGGCCTCTCCATTTCCATGTATTTCAGCATGTACCATGTATTCATTCAGAGATTGTCTATTTTTCTCATACCGTCGTCACCGCGGCCGTTTTCATACTCCACAGCACGGATTTTCTGTACAGAACCATCAGCACGAAAAAGCGGCCCCTCCCAATTGGGATGAACGATATACTGATCGAAATAATCCCATGGCAGCAATGTACTTCCCGCCGAACAAATGATCAACATTTCGCGCGAAAGTTTGCTCATCGGCTTCCCCAGTCCAGTGAAGCTCCAACTGGTACAAACGCTGCCAATCCTGCTATCGCGCAGAAAATAATAATCGGTACGCTGTCTACCGGGATGCATCCACGCCTCGGTATTTTCCGGTTCGAAGGGACAACGAAAAAGAACAGGCCGCAAATTCCGGTCCGTACCATCGCACTCTTGCGGGCCGCCGATATAACTGCTGATGTGCCCCAGTCCCACATTTTCACTGTCCCACAAAGTCCAGGGAGTTGCACTGCCGGAAGTATTGTTGCCTGTTTTAGGAAGCTGATCCCGGTTATCGTTTGTATACATGCATATACCAAGCCCAAGCTGCCTGACATTATTGACACATTTGGTAGTACGGGCGCTCGCCCGCGCTTTATTCAGCGCCGGGAGCAGCATGGCCGCGAGAATCGCGATGATCGCGATCACAACGAGAAGTTCAATAAGCGTGAAATTCCGGTTTCGTTTCATCGATTTGTCCTTTCTGTAAAGTAGTATCGGAGGAAGTTTCCCGCAGCAGCACGGAAAGCAGCCGGCGGTTGAATTTTTCGGGATCGGGCAGCCGGACGGCGACGGTCACTTCGCTGCCGCCGGCCGAGCGGCGGAGAAAGCCGTCCGGAGTGACTTCAAGCCGCATCCTCTCCAGTTCGGCGCAGCCGGGAGAGACCGCCAGAGCCACCGCCGCCGTGTCGTAAAGAATGCTGCTTTCCTCCGGCGGAGACGCCTCGCCCCAATATCTCCGCCAGAGCGCATACTGTTCGACAATCAAACGCGGAACCGGCTGCGGCGAATCGAGAATCCGGCGGAACTCCTCCCCGCGGAGCCGGATCGCGCCGCAATGGTCGAGCGGCGTAATCAGGAATTCACGCCACTTCGAACGGAAAAGACGCCGGGAGGCGGCGAGGTCGAGCGCAACGTTGTACTCCGCCACCGCGCCGGGCCTGCCGCCGTGCTGCCGGTCAATGGAGCCGAGCATCGCCGTCAGCCGGACCCGTTCCGCCAGCTCCGGACGCCTCGACGCCAGCTCGGCGAGATTGGTGGCCGGAGCGATTCCGATGATTGCGAGGCCGGATTCCGCCTCCATCAGCTCCAGCGCTTTGCCGATGCCGTCGGCATGGATTTCGCCCGGATAATCGGCAAGCCGGAATCCCTTCACGTACTCGTGCAGCGTTTCCGGGGAACCGTCGTTCCGGGGAATTCCGATCCCGACCGGAACGTCGCCGTATCCGGCGTCGCGCAGGAACTTCGCCGCCACCCGCGCCCGGTATTCCGTGTCGCCGGTGGAAGTGAGAACCAGTTTCAGGTCAAGTTCCGGGCTGTTCAGCAGCTGCCCCAATGCCCAGGTGTCGTCGATGTCATTCCCGATGTCGGTATCCAGAATGACCGGTATTCTACGATTCATGGTCGATCCCCGTTCCTTTCTTTCCTGCCGATATTATAGTAAAATCGGAACGCATTCACAACCGGGAATCTGGTACAAAACGATAAATAAATGGGACAAATCGCCAAAAGCGCTGGATAATGCGGAAAAATGCGCTATCTTCTCTCCATATGGAAGAATGCCGTGAACTGCCTCTGCTCTTTTATGCCTACCGGCGCAGGCTGGTAGGCAATGTCTCCGCGCACAGCCACGGCGGATGCGAGCTGATTTATCTCCTCCGGGGCTCCTGCCGGGTGGAGGGGCCGCTCGGCGTGCTCGCCGGGAGAAGCGGTCAGCTCCTCGTGATCCCTCCGGAAACCGTTCACAACCAGATCGATTCGCCGGATGAGAAAAATATTTTCTGCGTCTTTCAGGCACCGCCCGGACTCTTCGAGCAGCGCTGGCGGACAATCGACCTCGCGGGGGAAGCGTGGTGCCGGAGATGGCTCCTTGAACTGAGCAGCATGACCGAACGGAACGACTTCGAAGGAGCAAACGCCATTCTGCTCGGACTCCTGCTGCGGCTCTCCGCATTCGAAAAAAAACGCGCGGCAGCCGAACACCTGCATCCCGGGCTCCGAAAAGCGCTGGCCTTTATCTACAACAATTTCTCACGCCGCATCTCAGTGAAACAAATCGCCGAAGCGAGCGGAATCAGCGTTTCGCTGCTGCGGAAGCTTTTCGTCGATTACTGCGGAGCTTCGCCGGTACGCTATCTGCAGGACCTGCGGATTTCACGGGCGGAGGAGATGTTGAAAAGCCCCGGGCTTTCGATTTCGGAAATTTCCCTCAGATGCGGCTTTGAAAATCCCGGCTACTTCATTCGCCTCTATCGCCGGAAATACGGCGCTCCCCCCGGACGCCGCCGCCGTCCGGCAAACTGATGCGCTCCCGCGGACGCGGGAGCGCATGGAGGGATTCTCAGCGTTTGTAGAAATTTTTGTTGAGGCTGTTCGGGTTATCTTCCCAGTGCGCCACAACATATTGCCAGGGCTGCGTTTCGACATGTCCGTCAAAAAATGAAATATTGAGACGGTCGCCGTGGCGATACGCAATCGTGCCTCCGGTGGACACCACTTCCCCTTTGGTGTAATAACCATTGGTGGCGGACGGGTTCGGAGTGTAGACCAATTTGTCCGTCGCATCCATCCAGAATGCGCTCTGGCTCGGCCTCGTGATTTTGTTCAGCTTGAAAGCACAAGGCGTGGAACCGTCGCCCCATATATCGGCATACGTAAAGCCGTAACAGTTCTGGGCATATCCCCTCCCCCGGGTTGCCTGCTGCGCGGCGACGGAAACCGGACACAGCAGACCGTAGCGGTAGGAGTTGTCTTCCCTTTCCGGCGGATAAGAGCCGGGCCGCTCGTTCAGCAGTTCCCGAAAGGCGTCATTCTCATAGAATCTTCCGTATTTCGACGGACCGTTGCTGGGAACCCAGAACTCATCGTGGTTTCCGGCATAAAGCCCGCCGGCCAGGGCATATTGCTTCAAAATATTGATACAGGTGATCTTCTTCGCCGTATCGCGCGCCCGGTTCAGGGCCGGCAACAGTATGGATGCCAGGATCGCAATGATCGCAATGACAACCAGAAGTTCAATCAATGTAAACCGATTCGTCTTCATTCGGCACCTCCTGCTGATGATTGGGCTTTTTCGTTACGCTTGAAATATTTCAGCAAAACCTCCCGGCGCGGAGTCGTTCCGGCCGGTTTCATTGTCTGCGGGTTGTCGCCTTCATGCTCCAAACTCCAGCCGTTCCATTCCCGGAAAGCGTGGTAACTCCAATCCCAGCCGAGTTCCTCAAATACCTCGATGCAGTCGTTCAGGTATTTCTCCGCTCCCGGCGCCCAGGCGATGGCGGAAAATTCACCGACGTAGATTTTGCAGTTATGGCGCTTCTGAAATTCAATGACCGGTTTCAGCTCCCTGCGGATTCTCTCCCTGTCCCACATTTCCCCGTCGATTCTGCCGGGATAAGTGACGACCGGCCCTTCCCCCGCCAGGCGCTGATGCGTGAAACTGTGCGGAGCGTACATATGGACTTTATAAATGATGTTATCCATGGCCAGCGGGGAAAGATAAGCGAACGTCTCGGGTTTATCCGCCATATTGGACTCGATCATAATCGGAGTCCGCCCGTCGATTTTCCGGACGGCTTCGGCAGCCCGGCGCTGCAGATTCCAATAATCATATCCCTCCGGGGCCGGAACGGACTGAAGAGGCTCATTGACCAAATCATAAGCGTAAAGCTGAGGATGGTCCTTGAAGCGGGAAGCGATCCGTTTCCAGACTTCGATAAAGTGATCGCCGTATTTTTTCTCGGCGAACATCCGCATATTGCTGTTCAGATTACGTCCGCCGGGGAGGCAGTGCAGATCAATCACGAATTTGATGCCGGCCTCCTTCGCCCAGTCCATCGCCCGCTCCAGATCATCGAGTTTGCCGTTCAGCCATCGGTCATACTCTTCGAGATCAAGCTCCGTGCCCACCTTGCCCCAGTTGCGCGACAACTGGGCGCGAATCAGGTTGACGTTCCACTCTTTCAGCGTCCTGATGTCCTCGTACCTGATGGTTCCCGGAGACATCACGCCGCGCAGGCGGCAGTGGCCGGCGATTTCGGCCGGGTAGCGCACCTTCCAATCGAGATTGACGCGCTGTTCCGGCGTGAAAAGCGTTCCCGCCTGGAGCGTGGAAAGGTCGAATTCCACACGGCCGTGGCTGTTCTGCAACCCCATGATCAGCGTACCGGACGTGGCGCCGGCCGGAAACGTTTCTGAAAATGACGTCCACTGCCAGCCGTCGCTGTCGCCATACATGCCGTTGCCGCCGGGCCAGCGGAAATCACTTTCCGGCGACGGCTTATATTTCAGCATGAATTTGATTCCGTTGTAGGCCTCGGGCGGCCTGGACACGCCGATGCTGCGATATTTTACCAGAAAAGTCACTGTTTTTCCCCGATACGGAGTCATATCGACGACTCTCTCCATACAGCGCTGCTGCGTGCCTTTCCCGGCCGGAACGTCTGTGATCAGAACATTCCCTTCCGCACGGCTGAATTCATCACTGGCACGCCAATCGGACGGCCGGGAGAGATCAGGGCCGATCGCGCTGACTCGGGCCTCCGCTCCCCGCGTGCCGAGCACCGCCAGCATCAGGGCGGCAAGAATAACGGTTGTTTTTCTCATGGAACTCCTTTCTGATGAAATAAAATGATCAGGAATGACACTCGGCGATGCTTCTGTCGCCCGTCACCGCGGCGGCGAGCAGCTCCGTAACAACCGGCAAGTCCCGCTTCCGCACTGCCGAAAGCAGGGCGCGAACGGCACGGCTCCCCAGCTGCCAGTCATCCGGCACACAGCGGACCAGGGCGCCGTCCCGTTCCTCTTTCGCGGAATCGAAACAGGCCAGCGAAATATCCCGCGGGCAATATACGCCGTAATTCGCCAGTTCGTTCCTGACGGCAACGGCACTGGAATAGTTCAGAGTGACGATGATGCCGGCACGCTCTGCGGAAGCCATGTATTCCCGAACGAACGGAAGGGCGAAATCCCCCTCGAAAGGTTTCCTCCGGTAGGAAAGGATATCCCGCGAAGAGAGTTCGAATTCGTCGAAAGCATCTTCCATCCCCCGCTTGATCTCTTTCCGGACAAAACCGGCGGACTGCCCGTCCAGAAAGACCATTTTCCGGTGCCCCGCCGCCAGAACCTTCCTGGTGATGATGCGCGCGGCATTCCGGTAATCGGACGAGATGAAATTCGCCTTGCCTTCAAGATTTTCAGGAATCGAGGAGACAAACACCAGCGGAATTCCCCGGGCCGCGACTTCCGCCCAATATGCTTCGTCCGCTTCCGCCCCCCAGACAATCAGCCCGTCCATATATCTGCTGCTGTGAAGCTCCAGGAACTCGCGGCTGTCGCCGATCGTCCGGCGGTTGGAAATGAACATCAGGCGATATCCCTCGCGGAACAGCTCCTCTTCGATTCCGCCGAGGATGCGGCAGAGATGGCGGTCTTCGAACGCACTGCCGGCTCCGGCAATCGGAGGCGGGACCACCAGGGCCACAACACCGGTCCGCTTGGAAAACAGCCGTTTCGCATTGATGTTCGGCGTATATTCCAGTTTCCGGGCGGCATCGAAAATCCGTTCCCGGATTTCCGGAGAAACACGGCAATCGGGGCTGGAATTCAGTACCTTGGATACGCTTCCGGGTGAGACGCCTGCCAGAGAAGCAACGTCGCGAATATTGCTGTTTGATTTTCTTATCACTGCGCCTGATCTCTCCTGATTGTGATAAACATGTTTCTTATTATTCTATGACAATCAATCATAATATCATGATAACTAACAGAAAACATGTTTCTCTATATTTTAAAATATACCGACAATAGAGAAATATCAAGAGCAATTATCCGGAAAAAATGAAAATATATTCACGGAAGGTGGAAATGCGGCGGCACCGGAAAGGCACCCCGCCGCATCGCGGCGCATGAGTCGAGTCCTTACGATCCTTTCCGGCACAGGCGCAAGGCCGCAGGCATTCCGGATTTGACTGTTGTCTTGTTCCGCAGAACGATACGGAGTATCGCACAAGGACGCAAACCGAAGACCAGCCGGAAGCACGGAAACGGCTCCATGCCCGGATGCGATTCGTATTACTCGGAATCCGGCGTGGAACGGCTTTCCATTGCCTCCAGCAGCAGAACCGCATTCCAGTCGTTCTGCTTGAGTTCCCGCAGGATTCCGATCGTTTCGCGGCGGACGGTGCGGTCACGCAACAGCTGCGCATAGCGGTCCGGGCGGCAGATGTGATCCTTGCCGAACGCGGCCCATGCGTTCCAGCAGCTGTTGTGCGTCTCCATGAACAGCGAGCCGATTTTGCGGCTCAGCTTCACGAGCTCCCGGTGCCGCACCCTGCCGAACAATCCGGAGAAGAACGCGAACGCCGCAAAGCAGCGCGATTCCGCCAGCAGGCCGATAAAGCCGTGCAGATGGGCGTAGCAGCGTTTCAGCGTCTCCTCGTCGGCGGCGGTGAAGTAGGCGTCGTTCTCCAGAAACGCGATGCAGCTGTCGAAGGCCGCCAGACCGGAAACGCAATCGTCCGCACCCGGATCGATCAGCATCTGCCGGAGATAGGCGAACTCCTCGTAATCCGGCACACGTGCCGGGCATTCGTCCGTAATCAGCAGCAGCCGGGTGCCGGGCCGCAGCCAGTCCCGCTTCGAGAAGGCGTGTTCCCCGAGCTCCTCCACCCGCCCTTCTCCGGAATCCCACGGCTGCGGGACAAAGTAGCCGGTGACCCGGGCGCCGTCGGCGTCGTAGCCGGTGATGAGGCACCAGTCGTCCCCCGCAACCTGGAACGCCGGCACCGGAGTTCCCCGGTCGATCGACTGCACGACAAGATTCCGCATCCGGTCGGCCGGCAGCCCTTCGACCAGGCGGTATTCGAACCCGGCGAACGCCATGGTCCGGGCAATCGCCTCGTCGTCGCGGGTGGTTCGCAGCAGATCGGTCAGAAGTTCGGGCCGGAACTCCGGGTCCCAGACCGTGCGGCAGTTCAATCCGGAGAGCGTCAGCAATTCATGATAAACCTGTTCGTGCATCTTCCGGTGCCAGTCGTAGTCGCGACAGCGGCCGCAGCGGTCGCAGAGCTTCTCGGAACGGTTGCAGTAAAGCTCATCCTCGAATTCGTTCGGCTGCTTCAAATGCATATAAAGCGAACTGGAACACGAGACGAACCGGATCGACTCCGGGCCGCCCCACGGCGCCCCCACGGGCAAAACGCCGGATATTTCTTTTTTCACTTCATCTCCCTCGTATACCGCACAGACCGCGTGAAAATCATAATTCCGTATACTATATACCGTCTCCGGCCGGTTATCAACCCCCGGCGGAGAACATCCGGCGTAAATAGGGCGGTCCGGACGCAGCGGAACCATCCGTCCCGGACATCCGGCCCCGGTGCGCCGCTCTTGACCCTACGAATGGTTAATTTTCCGAATTTCTTTCAAAGCGCTATTGACATTTCTCTGTAATTTTGGTATAATATTGGAAACTCTACGTAAGGTTCACAAAAAAAACAGAACGGATCATGCAGAAACGAATCAGTCAGCGGGAGATTGCGCGACTGGCCAATGTCCGGCAGGAGACGGTTTCGGCCGTCCTGAATCCGAACAGCCGCGGCAACACCCGGGTCAGCGCCGAGTCGCGCGAGCGCATCCTGAAGATTGCGGCGGAACATAACTACCGCCCGAACCTGCAGGCGCGCATTCTGCGCGGCGACAGCGGCAGCAACCTGGTCGGCGTTCTGATCAACGCGCAGATCAGCCAGTTCTTCTACGATCTGCTGCTCCCGCTCGAAGTCGAGCTGCGGAAGCGGCACAGGCGCATGATCATAGGCCAGCTCGGCAACGATGCGGCGGAGGCGGAGTCGGTGCTTCAGAACTTCATCGACTACAACCTCGACGGCGTGATCGTGCTGCACCACGACATCAGCGACGGCAGGCGGCTGTTCAACCATTACCTGCCGCTGCTGCCGGAGACCGTCTTTCTCGAAGTGCCGCCCGGAGTTTCCGGCGCCGCCGCCGTCTCGATCGATTTCGCCAACGGCGTGCGCGAGGCGGTCGCCCATCTCGCCGCCGGGGGGCGGCGCCGCATCGCACTCTGCATGAATGACCTGCGCTTTCTCTCCATGCAGATGCGGCTCGAGGGGTACCGCCGGGGGCTCGAGGAGGCCGGCCGGCCGTTCGATGAATCGCTGATTTTCATCCGCGAACCCCGGCCGGATTATACATTCGCGGAGCTGATTTCCGACGCGGTCGATCTGCTGGCGGTACGCGGAAAGGCCGACGCGGTGATCGCCGGCAACGACGAGTGGGCGCTCGCGCTGCTCCGCGAGATGAACCGGCGCGGGCTGCCGGTCCCCGGCAAAGTCGCGCTGGTCGGTTACGGCAACATCCTGAATATCTGCCGCTCCACCACACCCGAGCTGACCAGCATTCATCACGGCATGGAGGAGCTGGCCGTGAAGCTGGCAGCCGCGCTGGAGAAGCCGGGAACCCAGTTTCCCCCGGTGCTTTCGCACCTGGTGGTCCGCCAATCGTCGATCTGATCCGGCAGAATCCCGGACCGCAACGGATAAGAACCGGAAACCAAACGTTTCATTTTTTCAGCCACAAGGAGAACCGAAAGCATGAGAAAGCGAAGTAAATTCACCCTGATCGAACTGCTGGTCGTAATCGCGATCATCGCAATCCTGGCTTCGATGCTGCTGCCCGCCCTGACCCGGGCGCGGGAGACGGCCCGGGCCTCCACCTGCCTGAGCAACCAGAAGCAGACGGCGCTGGCCATGCAGATGTATGCGTCGGACAACCGGTCGCAGATTTTCCTGAACTCCTCGGACAACCGCACCTTTGCGACTCCCCTTCTGGGTTTTCCGCTGATCGCGCCGGCGGAACAGGCTCCGGGCTGCCCCTATCTGGGGACGATCAAAACGGCGGTCTGCCCGGTCGGCGGCATGTCGGAGAACGACCGGCTCTGGAACTATGCGACGCCGGAGAAATGGGTCTGGTTCCAGTCCACCTACGGAACCAGCCACCCCGACGATTTCACGGCGGAGGAATACCTGAACGCGATGCGCCGGGTCAGGATCGGGGAAAACGATTATAATTTCGTCACGCTGAAAGGCGGCAAAATGCTGCCGCTGGCCGCCGACTCCTTCTCCAAGTGGCGGGAGGGCGGTTCGCCGTGGTATGTCATGCGCTCATGGGACTCCGACAACCTGTTTACCGCCCGGCACGGCGGCCGGGGAAACATCGTATACAGCGACGGACACGCGGCGGCAGCCTCCGGCGGGCAGGCGATCGAAGCGGGGTTCCACCACTACTTCGACGCGAATCTGGTCATGCGGGTCAACTGAGCGAGGGGAGTAAAATGAGACGATTCCTGATTCTGTTTCTCGCCGTCTGCACCGCCTGCGCGGCATGGGCGGCCCCCCGGATCACGCCGGACGGCGAAATCCTCTGCGGCCCCCTGCGGCTCCGGCTGGCATGGTTCGACGGCGAATGGCGCATGACCGGGCAGGAGCGCGGAACGGTGTTCCCGGCGCCCGGATATCCGCTGGAGCAGCCGGAACTCTTTGAGCTGGAAGGAACCTTGCGGCTCTTCCACGATGCGGGGGAGCTCCGCCTGACGGAGAGAGTCGAGCTGCTGCCCGGCGCCCTGAAATACCGGGCCGCCCTGCGCGGAAAGCCGGGAATGCCCTGCCGCTCCGCCGCGTTGATTCTCGAACTGCCGGTCGCGGAATTCGGCGGAAAGACGCTGAAGGCGGACGGGCGGCCCGTCACGCTCGATGCCGTTTCCCCGGCGGCCGCCTATCCCGAACTCCGTGCGGAACGGATCGCAATCCCGCTGCCGGAAGGCGAGCTGGTCATTTCGGGAAAACTCACCGGTTATCTTCAGGATGAACGCAATTACGGCGGGAATTTCTATTCGCTGCGGCTCCTCGGCACACCGGAACCGGGAGCGGAAACGGCGTTCAGCTGGGAGCTGCGCTTCGACGGAATCGAAACCGGCGTCACCCTGCGGCCGGCAGACAAAGCGGAGATATTCCCGGTGGACATCAGCCGGGCGGCCAATATGGCATGGCGCGACGAAACCGCGGGAGACGGCAAGGGAGGCTGGACCGATCAGGGGGAAAACGACGTCCGGGACCTAACGCCCGGGCGGCAGGTTTTCTTCGACGTCCCGTTCGAACTCCTGGACCCCGGGCGGAACGGCGGAAAAAGCTGTATGGTGTTCTCGGGCCCCGACCGCGAATATCTGCTCAAATCCGCCCGGATCGACGGAATCGGCAGGCGCGGCGAACGGCTGTACTTCCTGCATGCTCTGAGCTGGGCTCCCGAAGACGTCCGCACGGTCGCCACCGTCGAAGTCGCCTACACCGACGGCACCGCCGAACGGCTGGAGGTCAAATCCAACCGCGACGTCTGCAACTGGTGGAGCCGCGTGCGCGCCGACAACGCGCTGATCGCATGGCGCGGACGCAATCCGCAGTCGGAGACGACCCTCTATCTCTCCGGCTTCGCCCTCGATCCGGCCAGAACGGTCGAATCGCTGAAGCTGACGCCGGCCGGCAGCGCGGTCTGGATGGTCGCCGGCATTTCGATCGGCGGCGAAGTGCCCGCCCTGCGTCCGCAGATCCGCCGGAAAATCACGGCGGGGAAGGAGTTCCGGCCGTTCGAACAGCAGTTCGAGGTGGAGAAGGATTCCGCGCTGGACTTTTCGTTTCTGAACCATGTTCCGGCCGGAAAATTCGGCCGGGTCGTCGCCGCGGGGGACCATTTCGAGTTCGCGGAACGCCCAGGCGAACCGGTCCGGTTCTACGGCGTCAATCTCTGCTGGTCCGCCCACGAGCTCACGCATGCGCAGTCGGACCTTCTGGCGGTGCGGCTGGCCCGGCTCGGCTTCAACAGCGTGCGGATTCACCACTACGACATGATGCTGACCGAACGGGCGCAGAACCGGCTGGAGTTCGACGCGGAACGGCTCGACCGGCTCGACTACCTGATCGCCAGGCTGAAGGAGGCCGGCATCTATGTGACCATCGACCTCTACACCACGCGCATACCGGCCCGGGAGGATGTGCCGGACATCGAAATCCGCAGCCTGCACGATTTTCGCGCCGCCCTGCCGCTGGTGCCGAGCGTCCGGGAAAACTTCAAGGCGTTCGCCCGGAAGCTCCTGACGCACCGCAATCCGTATACCGGAAACGAATACCGCCGGGAGCCGGCGATCTTCTCGATCTGCGTGGTCAACGAAAACCTGCTGCCGGCCCCGTGGAAGGAGCATCCGCAGCTGCCGGCGCTCTACCGCAGGGCGTTCGCCGACTGGTGCGCCGGAAAGGGCATCGCCGTGCCGGCGGCCTTCGACGACTCCCCGGAGTTCCGGCGCTTCCTGCTCGACCTTCAGCAGCAGACCTACGACCGGCTTTCGGGCTTCCTGCGCGACGAGCTCGGCGTCCGGGCGCTGCTTTCGGACAACAACAACGGAGAGTCGATGAGCCAGACGCCGGAACGCGCCACGCTCGATTACACCGATTTCCACGGTTACTGGGAACACCCGGTCTTCATCGAAAAACCGTGGAGCCTGCCGCACTATTACACGCAGGAGAGCGCCGTCCGGCGCGAAGCGGCGGTGCCCCGTCTCGGCATGGCCTGCCGGATTCTCGGGAAACCCTACATGATCACCGAAACGGACTACTGCTTCCCGAACCACCAGCGCGGCGAAGGAGGGCTGCTGCTCGGCGCCTATGCCGGATTCCAGAACTGGAGCGGCATCTACCGGTTCGCCTACTCCCACTTCAACACGGCGATGTTCGAACCAGCCGCATGCACGATGTTCGACTCGGTCCGCGACCCGGTCAATCTGTTCGCGGACCGCATCGGAGCGCTGATGTTCCGGAGATTCGACGTGCAGCCCGCCCGGAGAAGCGTCCCGTTTCTGTTCACCTCCGACGATTTTCCGGGCTACGCGGTTTATCCGGCTGACTACACCCGCGCCGGGCTGCTGACCGGGATCGGCTCGCTCGACGCCTCGCGCGGACAAACCTTCGCCGGACTCGAAGGGCCGGCGGTCGTCACCGCCCCGGCCGGAAAGGCGGCGGGCGTGAAAACGGTCGTGGCGGTCGATGACAAACTGCTCGCCGGCCTGGCCGCCGCCGGAGCAATCACACTGCCTCGGAACGGCGTCTACCGCAGCGACACGGGGGAAATCACGCTCGACTCGGCCAGCGGAACGCTGCGGGTCGTGACTCCCCGCACCGAAGGGTTCGTGCTTCCGGCCGGACAGGCCGGCAAAGGGGAGCTGCTCGAACTCGCCGCGCCGGACACCTTCACCAGCTGCGTGCTGACTTCGGCCGGGATGGAACCCCTGGCCGAATCCGGAAAACTCCTGCTCTTTCAGCTCACGGACGTGATGAACAGCGGCATCACGTTCCGCGACTCGGAAAACACGGTTCTCGAGGATTACGGCACCCTGCCGCTCCTGCTGCGCCGGGGCCGGATCGGCGCGGCGCTGCGGCGCGGTGCGGAGAAGGCCGTCAAAGTCCGGGCTCTGGACATGGCCGGGCGCCGCACGGCGGAGCTGCCCGTGTCGGAAAAGGCGGGCCGCTGGCATTTCACACTCGACAACTCAATCACGGAAGAGGCGGTGCTCTGCTATGAAATCGAACGGATTTTCTGAGGCGCCCGCCAGGCGCGCCCCCGACGTATTCAGCCACTTGATCGAACGGCTCTGCCCCGCATACCGGAACCGGATCACCGCGGAACTCCGCCCGGAAGAAAAGGACGGCTTCCAGCTCGCCGATGCCCCCGGCGGACGCATCCGGATTTCGGGAAACACGCCCGTTTCGCTGGCCGCCGGGCTGAATTATTACCTGAGGGAGCGCGCCGGAGTCCACCTCTCCTGGTGCGGCGACCGGCTGGTGCTCCCTCCTGAGCCGCCCCCGGTCAGCACCGAGGTCCGCCGGGAGTTTCCGCTGCCGCTGCGGCCCTGCCTGAATTACTGCACCTTCGGCTACTCGATGGTCTGGTGGGAGTGGCCGCGCTGGGAACGCGAGATCGACTTCATGGCGCTGAACGGCATCAACATGCCGCTGGCCGTCACCGGGATCGAGGCTATTTACCTGCGCACGCTCCTGCACTTCGGTTTGAGCCGGGAGGAGATTCTCGCCTTCCTCTCCGGCCCGGCTTTCCTGCCGTGGCAGTATATGAACAATCTGGACAGCCACGCCGGGCCGCTGCCGTCGCCGTGGATCACTTCGCATCTCGCGCTCGGCCGACGCATCCTCGAACGGGAGCGGGCCTGGGGGATGAAACCGATCCTGCCCGGTTTCAGCGGACACGTGCCGGAGGCGTTCGCCCGGCTTTATCCCCGGTGCCGCTTCATCCGCAGTGAAGGGTGGTGCGGCTTCGCCCCGGTCGTAACGATCGATCCGGCCGACCCGATGTTCGCCGAGGTCAACGCCGTTTTCCTGCGGGAGCTGACCGGCGCCTTCGGCACCGACCACTATTACAGCATCGACCTTTTCCACGAACAGAGGCTCGACCGCTGTTCGCCGGACCATCTCGCCGCCTGCGGCCGCTGCGTCTCCGCGGCGCTGCTGGCCGCCGATCCGGAGGCGGTCTGGGTCATGCAGGCGTGGAGTGAACGGCCGGAGATCATCCGGAACATCCCCGCCGGACGCCTGCTGCTGCTGGACATCGGCAAGGAGCGGCTGAAGGCGACCGGCGGACTCGACGGCAGGCCGGTCGTCTGGGGGACGATCCACAGCTTCGGCGGCCAGACGGAGATCGGCGGCGACCTGGCGGCGATTCCGCGGGAAATCGCCGAACAGCGCCGGCGGTTCCCGAATCTGGCCGGCGCGGGGGCGTTCCCCGAAAGCATCGGCAATAATCCGGTGCTGTTCGAACTGGTTTTCGACTCCGCCCTCTGCGGCGGCGAGCTTGATCTGGAGCAATGGGTGCGGGGATATCTCCGACGGCGCTACGGCCGCGAATCCGCCGCGGCAGTTCAGGCCTGGCGCTTCCTGCTCCGGGACGTCTACACGGAACGGCGCGGGGACCCGATCTTTGCCGCACGCCCGGCGCTGCGGCCCGACCGGGCCAACGCCTGGGCCGGCTTCAATCCGAACGACGTGCCGCTGCACTTTTTCCCGGCCTGGGAGAAGCTGCTCGAGGCCGCCCCGGCTCTGGGCGGCTCGGACGGCTACCGGTTCGACGTGATCGACCTCGGGCGCCAGGCGCTCTCCGCCTTCGGGATGCAGCTGCACCGGAGATGCCGCACCGCATACGAAGAGCGCAATGCCGGGGAGTTCCGCCGCGCCGCCGACCGCTTTCTGGAACTGTTGAACGACTGCGACGCCCTGCTGGGCAGCCGGCCGGAATTCCGGCTCGACCGCTGGATCGCCGACGCGCGGCGGTGGGGAACCGGCCCGGCGGAGAAGGCGTATTACGAATGGAACGCACGGCTGCTCGTGACGCTGTGGGGACCGGTGGATTCGCCGGAACCGCTCTTCGATTACTGCTGCCGGGAGTGGCACGGGCTGCTGCGCGACTATTACGGCGTGCGCTGGGCGATGTTCTTCGATTACGTCACCGGGGAACTCCAGGCGGGCAGAAGCTGCGGCGAAGCGAAGCTGCCGCGCGTCGAAGGGCGGATTGCCCTGAAAGCCAACGCCTTTTACCGGGAGCTCCACCGGTTCGAACAGGCGTACGTCCGGCAGATTTCCCCGGATCGCCCTCCGGAACCCTGTCCGGACGAGCTTGCCGCGGCGCGCAGGATGTTCGAAAAATACGCACCCCGGCTTGCCGACTATCCCGTCGCCGCGCGGCGGAAAACCGGCAGCCGCCGGCCCGCCGACGTACCGGCCGGTTTTGCCGGCGACGGCGCAGTGCTGCTGTAACGCCGGTTCGCTCCTGCTGAAAGGCGGCTTCGCTCCCCGGCGGAGCCACCCCCGCCAGGCTGTCGGGAAAGCTGCCCATTTCCATGATCATAACGGCAAAACGGCAAACTTTTCCGATTATTTCATAACAACTCTTGACATTGCGGTTCTTGTTTGGTATAATATTGTCAAACACAACGTCAACCGGTTGACACAAGGAATGGAAATTGTCGAAAAGAGCCACGATACAGGATGTCGCAGATTACCTGAAAGTCTCCAAGAGCGCGGTTTCTCATGCTCTCTCGGGGCGGCGGCGAGTCAGCCCGGAACTGTCGCGGCGGCTCAACGCCGCCATTGCCGAGCTGGGGTATAAGCCGAATTTTGCGGCAAAGGTGCTGACGACGCGCTCCACCGGGCTGATCGGGGTTGTGGTCAACGAGCTCGAGAATCCGAACACGGTCACATTGCTGAATGAACTGTCGCGCGAGCTTGGAAAATCGGGATATTCGATTACTCTCTGCCTCTGTGAATCGAGGGAGGTTCAGGAAGGCTGCAAACTCATCAGCCGGATTTCGAACGGCATGGTCGATGCGATCATCAACATGCTCCCACAGCTTACGAATGAGGAGGTTCTCGCCGCAGCAGCCGATACGCCCGTACTGACCTACCGGCGCCATAAGCATTCTCCGATCATCGTCGATTACGGGCGCGGCGTCATGCAGGCGCTCGATTACCTGACCGGGCTCGGCCACAGGCGCATCGGGCTTATCTCCGTCGTGAAACTCTGTTGCGGCGATGCGGACCCGCGCGAAACCGCCTATCGGGAATACATGATCCGGAAAGGGCTCCTCGATCCGGCACTGATCTTTCCCGGCGCGGGAGACAATGCCAGCGGGTACGCCGGAACAGCCTCTCTGTTCACCCTCCCGGAACCGCCGACCGCCATCTTCGCCGGGAACGACCTGACCGCCTCCGGCGTGTTCCAGTGGGCGCACGATCACTGCCGGCGGCTGCCGGAAGAGCTCAGCGTGATCGGATTCGACAACAGTCCGCTGGCCGCAACGCTCTATCCGCGTCTCACCAGCGTGGACATTTTCGCCCCGCGGATCGCCGTGCACACCGCGCGAGTGCTGCTCTCCATGATCGGGAGGGAACAGCAGGAAGTTCCCCCCGCCGTAATTCATCCCGAACTCGTCGTCCGCGATTCCTGCAGCACGCCCGTCATGAAAAATGCCGTCCAGACGGAACCATAAAGCCGGAGAAGAATAATGAACAGAAGCAAATTCACCTTAATCGAACTTCTTGTCGTAATCGCCATCATCGCGATTCTCGCCGCCATGCTGCTGCCGGCGCTTCAGCAGGCGCGCGAGAGTGCGATGAAAAGCTCCTGCCTCGGCAACCTCAAGCAGATCGGCCTTGCGATGAACATGTACACCGACGCCGGCAAAGGGATCATTCAGATCATCGACTGGCATAAGATCGAATCATTCACGAAACTGTTGAACGGCATCGAAAAAGACGAATATGCCGCCGGAATGGTCTGCCCGAAATCCCATGCCCGTCTCAATGGGAACAACAAGCTCAACAAGTCGTATGGTATCAACAGCTGCGGTCACCTGATCGACGACCGGTTCGTCCGGGTTCGCCGCGTGACGAGCGACAAGACGAAGGAGTCGTACGTCATGTCACGGGTCGCGACTCCATCGCAGAAGCTCATGATCGTCGATGCGATCGACTGGTGGGTCAACCCCTATACGAGCCGTCCCTCCAACTACCTGACGAAAATGGAGGACTCCAACAATATGGAGATCGGCTATCGCCATCCGACCGGAGCCGGCGCCAATGTGGTGTTCTTCGACGGTCACGCAGAAGGAATGCGCGGCGGCGAGCTCGACTTCAATTTGAACAACGACGAGAACAAAAGACGCTGGGCGACTTACATCAGATGAAGAAACGCTGCACTCAACCCGGGAAACCGGCGGCTTTCCTGGCAGCCATGCTGCTGTGCTTCGCCGCCGCCGCCGAAATCAACCTGCTGAAAAATCACGGCTTCGACGCACCGGGCGCCGAAGTGCCGGGCCGGGTGCCGTACTGGAAATCGACCGGCGGCGTCTCCCTCCGGCAGACAGGCGGCGCGCTCGAACTCGTCACGTCGCCCGATGCGCCGCAGATGCGCGTGGAGCAGTTCCTGCGGCCCGCCGCCGGTTGGGGAACACTCCGCTTCAGCTGCAGAATCGACATCGACCGCATCGAACCGGTCGGAAACGCCCGCTTCGGCGTGGTTCCGAGCATCATGTTCTTCGGTGCGGACCGGAAAATTCTCGGTACGCTCGGATTGGACAATCTTCCCGGAAAGGGGTCCGGTCTTCATGAATACTCGTGTGTCTTCGCGCTGCCGCCCGGAACCGCGCAGCTTGCCGTACAGTTCCGAATCAATTCCGCAGCAGCAACCGCACGCGTCACCAGGCCGGTACTCGAGGTACTTGCCGCTCCCGGCGAAGCGGTTGACGCCCCGGCGCCGGCCGGCCGCACGGTCGACTGGGGCAAAGAGCCGGTTGTCCCGTACGGCAGTGACCGCGGCGAGATCGTCCTGAACGGGCTCTGGCGCTTCCAGCCGATTGATCCGGCACTGAACCGCGACAATCCGGCCCCCAAGGGGTGGGGGTTTGCAAATGTTCCCGGCATCTGGAATGTCAACAGCCGTGTCCCCGGCCTCGCCGCATACGGCGGCGGTCCGCTCTGGAAAAGAGCACCGGAAAACGCCGCCGCCGCCTGGTTCCGCCGTCCGCTCGATATTCCGGCGGACTGGCAGGGACGGCAGATCGAACTCGAATTCGAACGAGTCGGCACTGTTGCCGAGGTCTGGCTCGACGGCGTCCTTTGCGGCAGAGTGCAACATCCGGGCGGCGCGGTCGATATTTCCGCCGCCGCAAAACCGGGCGAACGCTCGCAGTTGACCGTCCGGGTGCCGGCTGTGTCCGACGTTACGGAAATCCTTGAAATCGAAGGCGCCGCCGCCGATCAGTTCTACAAAAAGCAGGTCAAGCTTGAGGGCAAGGGACTGACCGGGGATGTTGTGCTCCGAAGCCGTCCGGCGGGCGGCGGCTATCGGGGAGTCTTTATTCAGCCTTCGGTACGCGAAAAAAAACTGAAGCTCGAAATTGAGTTTGCGGAGCTGGACAAGGCGGCCGACTGGACGATCACCGCCCGCGTCCTGAAGCCGGACGGCTCCGAAGCAAAGCGCTTTCCGGCGCATACCGTTCGCCTGATGCCCGATCCGGCCGGAGAAGCCGTCGTTCGGCTCGACTGCCCCTGGGCCGACCCGGAGCTCTGGGATCTCGACCGTCCGAACCTCTATAACCTTGAGCTTGCACTGACCGGAAACGGCCGGACCGAAACAGTTCTCGAACGGTTCGGGTTCCGCGAATTTCACATCGAGGGGCGGGAGTTCTTCCTGAACGGGCGGAAGTTCAACCTGCGCCCGATGGTGCTCTCCGGCTGGTCCAGCCCGACTTTCACGCTCGAAGGGATGCAGGGGGCGATCGAAGGCTGGCGGAAGGCCGGCTTCAACATCCACGAAGTCTGGCCGCAGGAGGATTTCCCCGGCAAGCTCGTCTATCCCGAACGCGCCTGCCTCGACTATGCCGCCGAAACCGGCTGGCCCGTGATCGCCGATCTGCCGTCGATGCGCTCCATGCGCCTGACCTTCCTCTCCGACGCGAAAGGCGCCGCCGAGTGGCAGGAGCGGGTCAAAGCCAAGCTGCGCAAATACCGCAACAACCCGGCGATCCTGATGTGGGTCCACTCGGTCAACTCCTTCAACGGGATCAACGACCAGGATCCGCACTATATCGGGCAGCCGGAAAAATTCTTCGCGGACGGCATCGGAATCACGAACGCGCTCCCGGCCGGGCGGCGCGTCTCTGAAATCCTGCGCAAACTCGACCCGACCCGACCGAAATTCTCCCACGCCGGACAAATCGGCGATGTCTACACTGCCAACAACTATCTGAGCATGATTCCGCTTCAGGAACAGGAAGAGTGGCTCTCTGATTACGTGCAGTTCGGAACCCGCCCCTATCTCGCCGTGGAGTTCGGCTTCATCGGCGGTTTCGATTTCCGGCGCGGCCGTTCGGCCTATCGTTTCACGAACAAGACCGAACGGCAGATGACCGAACATCTTGCGGCATTCTACGGCCGGGAAGCATATGAGAAGGAGTCGATGCAGGCCGCTTGCGACAACCGCAATGCATTCATCGGAGGCCAGCTTTACCGCAGCACCGATGCGTTCGTGCCCGACAAGCTTGCGCTTGATCTCTTCGCCCGGATGAACCGGCAGGTGTTCCGCAGCTGGCGCACGGCGGGATGCAGCGGCGGCATGATTCCGTGGATGATCAAAGACGGTTACGACCTCGGCCGTCTTGACAAATCGCTGCTGCAGAAATCCACAGCGACCGTAAAATCCCCGCCCTTCCGGCCCGGGCGCCGCGGTTTCTACCGCCCTTACCTGACGCGCGAAGAACGCTACTGCATCGGGCCGGAGGCCGCGGTGCCGAATGTCGCGGGGAAAGCACTCACAGAAGTCAATTCCGCAACACTCGCATGGCTCGGCGGGGCGAAAATTCCCGGCGACCGGGCGGACTTCACCGAAAAAAGTCACAGCTTCTACGGCGGAGAAACGCTCCGCAAACAAGTCGTTCTTCTCAACGATCTGCGGCAGGCAGCCGATTACAGCTATGAGCTGCGGCTGGTCTGCGACGGAGAAGAACTGGCGATGCGGCGGGGAACCGGAATCATCGATGCGGCGGGCAAGCTGCTGCTGCCGGTGGAATTCAAATTGCCGGCGACCGGGAAAAAACGCGATGCGGAGCTCCGGCTCTCCGCCCGAATCAGCGGGAACACCCATAGCGATATGTTCAAGCTGCGCATTTTCCCGCCACGCCCGAAACCGGCGGAACCGGAGATTTCCGTATGGGACCCCAAAGGCGATACGACAAAATTTCTGATCTCGGCAGGTTACCGTGTACAGGCGGCGAAAACCCCTCCCGCACCTCCTGCACTGCTGGTGATTGGCCGTGACTGTCTTGCTGACGGCCGGTCCCTTCCGCCGAACTTCGGAAAATTCGTCGCAGACGGCGGAACGCTGCTCGTCATGGCGCACCGAAGCTATGGTGACGAGTTCCGTTACGGCCGTTTTGTCCAGCGGCAGGTATTTCCGGTCGACGACACATCGCCTGTCATTGCGGGGCTGGATCGTGAGGATCTGCGCGACTGGCGCGGCTCCGGCACGCTCATCGAAGCATACCCGAAAACAACCACCCTCAAACAGCTTGAATGGGGCTGGCACTGGGGCAACCGCGGTTCGGTTGCAAGCCGCACCATCGAAAAGCCGCATCACGGCGGCTGGACGCCGCTGCTGGAGAGCGACTTCGATCTCCAGTACACGCCGCTTATGGAACTTGCCCGCGGAAAGGGCGGAGTGATTGTCTGCCAGCTCGACTTTGAGGACAATCTCGCCGATCCGGCGGCAATGCGGCTGTTCGACAACCTGATCGGCTACGCGAGAAACCGAAAATTCATCCCGCGCAGTTGCCGCACCGTCTATCTCGGCAGTACGGACGGGCAGAAACAGCTGAACTCCTTCGGGCTTGTATTCAGGAAGGCCGACACAATTCCCGGCGATGCCGACCTCATCCTCGTCGGGGCGGGAGCCCGGACAACTCGTTCCGAACTCGAAACGGCCGTGAAGCGCGGCGCGAAGGTTGCCGTGCTCGGCCCGGAGCCGGCAATCAGGCTTTTCGGCCTCGACCTGCAGAAGAAGCAGGAGTTCCGCGGCTCTCTGAATCCGCCCTCCTGGCCGGAAGCGGCGGGAATGTCGGCCAGCGACCTGCGCTGGCGCTCTCCGCTTGATGCCGAACTGCTGAAACCGGTCCCGGGACTCGAAATCGGCGCGGATGGGCAGCTCGGACGGATCGCCCTTCCCGGCGGCAGCATCATCCTTTCGCTGCTCGACCCGGAACGGCTCAATACGGTGAAGCATCCCTACTGGCGGTTCACGCGCTGGCGGCAGACCCGGGCGCTGAATCAGCTGCTTGCCAATCTGGGCGGAGTGTTTGAAACGGATAAACTCTTTCCTTCCGAAACACCGTCCGTTCCGACGCGAATCGATTTCGCCGACCGCTGGCACGGCAAACTCCTTGTTCCGATGAACAAGGCCCCCGCACCGCTGAAGGATCCGGGATTTTCCGCAGAAGCGAAGGAGGCGGTCAAGCCGGAATTCGATGACTCGTCATGGCCGCTTGCGGATCTGCCGTTCATCTGGCAGCGGCAGGCATGGAACGACCCTGAATGGGGAGACCGGAACGGCGAAGCCGTATTCCGGCGTGAAATTCATCTTCCTCCGGAGCTTGCCGGAAAACCGCTGAAGCTCGATCTCGGCGTCATTGACGACGGAGACGACACTTTCTTCAACGGCAAACTCGTCGGGCGAACCGGCGATTACCGGGCATTCCGCAGTTACACGGTTCCGGGGCACTTGGTGAAGGCGGGACGCAACGTGATCGCCGTACGCATCTTCGACAACTTTGGAGACGGCGGCTTCACCAGTTCGGCAAAGACATTCCGGATTCCGTTGCAAAACGATATCGTCGGTTTATATCACACTGATTATCAGGACACGGATTTCCGGAACGCCGACCATCCGCACCGCTATCACCGCTGGTAAGCGCAGCGCACCGGTTCGCGCCCCGCCCGACCTGCCCATCGGCCTTTCGAACGAAAATGCCGGCTTTGCTTTTATTCCGCTCCCGATTGCAGCACCTTTTCACCACGGCAATGCCGGTTATTTGTCCGGTGCGCATCATTATTTCATATTTATCACAAAACCAGCCTTGAATTCACATTTTATTGACATATATTAAAATAAAATCAACATTATTTTATTCTCAGGCAATCGGGGAGCTCCCATGTCAATCGCGGTCGGCTATGCGTTCTGCTGTCTGTTCTTCGCGGCGCTGAATGATTTCGTCTTCAAGCTGTTCGCCAGGAAGGAGCGGTCGCGCGGACTTTTCGTCGCCGTCGCCGGGAGCGTCTGGTTCGCGCTGCTCGCATTCCTGCCGTGGAGTCCGGAGAGCGATTTCGGGGCGACGCTGCTCTGGGGAGCGGTTTCGGGAGCGCTGTCGGTCACCTCGAATCTGCTGCTCATCGAGGCGATGTCGCACAACAGCGCCGGGATGTGCGCGACGATCTTCCGGCTCAATCTTGTGCTGGTCGTGCTTTCGGCCGCGCTCCTGCTCGACGAGACGCTCACGCTTCTCCAATGGTGCGGCGTGCTGCTGGCCGCGCTCGCCGTGCTCGCCTTCCTGCCCGCCGGCGGGGACGCAAAGAAACTGCGGAATGCCGGGCTCATTCTCGTGCTGGCCGCGGCGGCGTTGCGCTCCGGCATGGGGATCGCATACAAATACGGCTTCACGCAGGGGGCGGACCGGAACGGCATCATCCTGATCAACAGCATCTTCTGGATCGTCTGCGGCGGATTCTACGCGCTGTTCCGCGAAAAAGCGGCGTTCCGGCCCGAGCGCAAGGTGCTGCGTTACGGGCTTCTCTCCGGCTTTCTGCTGGCCGGAATCGTGGTCTTTATGGCGCTGTCACTCGAACAGGGCAGCGCAAGCGTGGTCCTGCCGGTCGCCCAGATGAGCTTCCTCGGCACCTTCCTGCTCAGCGCGCTGCTGCTGAAGGAAAAGCTGAGTCTCTGCAAGGCTGCCGCGCTGCTGTCGGGCTCGGCGGCGATCATTCTGCTGACCGTCGGCGGCTGAACAACGATTTTTGCAAAAAAATCGGAATTGCCGGTTGCATTTGTCCGTTTCGGCATCATGTTAAAGATAATGAAATGCTTCCCCCCTCCGCATGTACGGCAGTGGGTTTGAAGCAGCGTTGGATAACATGTAATCCCTGTTCAGTTTCACCTCAACAACCCAAAGGAGTCGAAACGATGGAAAAGGTCAGAATCGGAGTCATCGGCTGCGGTTATATGGCGCAGACGGCGCACATTCCCTGCCTGGCGATGAATCCGGCGGCGGAACTTGCCGCCGTGTGCAGCCGCCGCGTCGAAGTGGCGGAGGCGGTCGCGCGCCGCTGGGGTGTGCCGTTCGCGTGCGGCAGCGAAGAGGAACTGCTTTCCCGCGAACTCGACGCCGTATTCGTGCTGACGCCGGTGCAGTGGCACCTTGCGAACGTCGGGGAAGCGCTGAAAGCCGGCAAAGCCGTCTTCACCGAAAAACCGGCCGCGATGTCGGTGGAGTCCGCCCGGAAGCTTGCCGCCGCGGCCGCCGCGGCCGGGAAAGGGGTCTCGGTCGGCTACATGAAGCGGCATGATGCGAACCTTGCGGAGCTCCGCAGGATTCTGGACGAAAAAAAGTGGGGGAAGCTCCTGTTCCTCCGCGCCCACGCTTTCATCGGCAGCCACTGGAACGCCGCGATCGACAGCCTCGTGCCGGTGGTCCGCGCCACCTCTCCGGCCCCGGCTTTCGACGCCGCGCCGCTCGACCCGGGCCCGGCCTTCCTCAAAGCTCCGCGCGACGCGAAGTTCTACTCGTTCGACAACCCGTACTACGGGCTGCTCGACACCGGCTGCCACTCGATCAACCTGCTGCGCTTCCTGGCCGGGACGGAGCCGAAGGTGATCTCCGCCTCCGAGCGCGGCGGCGCCAAGTTTGCGGAGCTTGATTTCGGCGGCGTCACCGGGACCTTCGAATTCTGCGTGAACTTCAACATGCGCCGCTGGGACGAGGTGACCGAGCTCTGCTTCGAACGCGCGTCGATCCGCATCCTGACGCCGCCGCCGCTTGAGATGCAGTCCTCCTCCACGGTCGAAATTTACGATGAAGCCGGCGCGCTCTCGCGGCGGTTCACGCTCGAAAACAACCGCCAGTGGTCGTTCCGGCTCCAGACCGATGCGTTCGTGGAAAAGGTCCGGGCCGGAGACAACTCCGCCGCCGACCTCGCCGACGCGGAAAAGGACATCGCCGTCATCGAAGCAATCAGCCAGGCTCTTCATCAATAAAGAAAGGACAGACTCATGAAAAGCGCATTCCACACCGGCGTAAAAGAGATCACGATCCGCGAGACCCCGGTGCCGACGCCGGGTCCCGGCGAATACCTCGTCAGGATCAAAGCCTGCGCCATCTGCGGCTCAGACACCTGGTGGGCCAGCCCGGCCTCGGACACGGAGCCGGTGCACGGCCACGAGTCGGCCGGCGTCATCGAAGCCTGCGGCCCCGGAGCGACCCGGTACAAGGTCGGCGACCGGGTCGTCTGCTACGCAATCCGCGGCTGCGGCAGCTGCGAAAACTGCCGGAACGGGATTCCGACCCGCTGCGCGTCGAGCCAGTTCGTCGAAGGGGGCTTTCAGGAGTATTCGCTCTTCACGGCCGATCTGCTCTTTCCGTGTCCGGAGGGGATTGACTTCGTCACGGCGTCGCTGCTGTCGGATGCGATCGGAGTACCGCTGCGCGGGCTCCGGCGGCTGCCGCCCGCACCGACCGATTCGGTCACGGTCTGGGGGCTCGGCCCGCTCGGGCTGCTGCAGGTGCTCTTCCTGCGGGCCCGTGGAGTGAAGCAGATCATCGGGCTCGACACGGTCGAGGCGCGACGGAAGAAGGCGCTCGAACTCGGCGCGGACTTCGTGCTCGACCCCGCCGGCTGCGACGTGGTTGCCGAAGTTGCAAAGCTCTGCGGCGGCGACGGGGCCGACAAGGCCTACACCTTCGTGCGGAACGCGCAGGCGACCGAGACGGCCGTCAGGAGCACGAAGAAAGGCGCCGGAATCTGCACCTTCGTCGGGCTCGAAGGAAACTTCAACCTGCCGGAGTGGCTCGAACGGACGATGGTCTGGTCGTTCTACTTCACGCCGGACGAGTATTCCGACAACGTCCGTTTCCTGCAGGAGCACCGGATCGACCTCAGGCGGGTCGTCTCCGACGTATTCCCGCTCGACCGGATCGGCGAGGCTTTCGCAAAACGCTTCGCGGACCGGGAGCATTCGACGAAGATCGTCATTACAATGGATTGAATCGCGTCTCCGGGTGCCGGAAAATCCCGTTCCGGCATTCCCAACCGGAAAAAACCGAAAATTTCCGGAAAATAATTGAAAAATGGTTTGATTTTAAATTTTTTCAGCTTATAGTAAGAGGTGTTCCAGGTTTGATTTGTTCAGGCTCCTATACGCAATTTCTCCTCTTCATAATTACTCCTCTAAGCGTCTGAAGAAACAAACCTGGAACCCTTTTTCTGTTCCCGCGCCCGTTCCCCTTCCGGAACGGGCGTTTTTTTGTTGACAAGGCGGCTGTCGGGGTGTACGTTATCAGAAACGAAGGGAACAGACGCATCATGACCACTCCGACGATCCTCATCGACGCATACAGCCAGATTTTCCGTGCCTACTACGCCATCCGCCAGCTGAACAACTCCAGGGGGGAGCCGACCAATGCGGTCTTCGTCTTCGCGCGCATGCTGCTGAAGCTTGAGAAGGAGTACCCGTCTGACGCGGGTGCGCTCTGTTTCGACTGCGGAAAGGTGCAGTTCCGGCTCGAACTCGCGCCGGAGTACAAGGCGAACCGCCCGGAGATGCCGGAGGAGCTGCGCGTCCAGATTCCGGTGATCCGGGAGCTGGCCGCCGCGTTCGGCTGGCCGCTGCTGCAGGAGCCGGAGTACGAGGCGGACGACCTGATCGCGGCCTTCGCCCGCCGCGCCGCCGGGCCGGTACTCATCGTCAGCTCCGACAAGGACCTTTCGCAGCTCGTCGACGCCGAAGTGAAGATGCTGGTCCCGGCGCCGAAAAACGGCTTCGAGGAGCGTGATGCTGCCGGGGTGAAAGCGAAGTTCGACGTGCCGCCGGAGCTGATCGTGGACTATCTCGCGCTGATCGGCGATGCGTCGGACAACATTCCCGGCGTTCCCGGCGTCGGCCCCAAGACCGCCGCCCGGCTCCTGAACGCGTTCGGCCCGGCCGAGAGCTGGCTGGACGACCCCGCCCGCATCGGGGACCCGAAGCTGCGCGCCAGACTCGAAGGGCAGTTCGACGTGATCCGGAAAAACCGCAAACTCATCGCGCTCAAGGACGCCCTGCCCGACCGCTTCGATCCCCCCGCCCCACACCTGCGCCGCACCGCGCCCGACTGGGCGAAAATCCGCGAAATCTGCGAAAGAATGGAACTCAGGAGTGTGCTGAAGGAGCTGCCGGAGCCACCGGCTGCCCCGGCCCGGCCGGAGGCGGCGGAGGACGATCTCTTCAGCTTCCTCGCCTCTCCCGCTCCCGAAACGCCGAAGCCGGAGCCCGGAATGGAACAGGGCGAACTCTTCTGAGGAGTGTTCTCCGGAAAGCGCATCAGCGCATTTTCTCTATGATCTCCGGCGCAAGCCACGAAGGGCGGTTCCGGTATTCGCAGGCGAATGCGATCAGGTTTAGGGGTGGTGCATTTTCAGGTGCCCATTAGTGGTGCATTTTGGCCGCCCGCTGACAGCTTATTAAGCTGAACAAAGAAGTGGAGGATCTGGAAGCGCGTATTGAATAGCTGAAAACTCAACGTGAGCGGACAGCAAAAGATCCGGCGCCGCGATTGGAGGCTGAATTTCGAAAACTCCGGCGAATATCGGAACTGTTCAAGATGGATTCACAGGATAAGTCCGGAGTGAGTCTGAGCGTGAAAACTTACGTGAAAAGCGTAACAATCAGTGCTGACGGAGAGTATACTATCCTGCTGAATGACAACCTTTTAAGCAGTACGTCCAAAAACAAAAATGGCAGCCCCGCAAGGATTCGAACCTCAACTAAATGAACCAGAATCACTTGTGCTACCATTACACCACGGGGCTGCATCAAATTGCGGCTTTTTGTCTGCCACGCTTTTTAATATAGTCGGCCATTGCCGGAATGCAAGCTCAAAATATAAGATTTCCGGATTTTTTTCATATTTCGTCCCCCTCCCGGCAAACATCCGGACCGCGTTCTTCTTTCCCTCTCAGGGAACGGTGCGAAAACGTTCCTTTTTTCCGGCCGCGGGGAGAAAAAAGGTTGCAATTCATTTTATCCGGAATTATTGTATAAGGAAGAGGTTTTATCTGCATAGGTTCCGGCGGCGTTGCAGGTTCGCCGGGCGGCTCAACCGAGAAAGGTTTTATGAAACGGCGCATCTATTCGCTCGCTGCCGCGGCAACGACGTTCGTGTTCTGTTCGTGTACAACGCCGTGGGTGACGAACACCCCCCGTTCGGCAGTTGAACAATATTTGCTCTCCGCCACGATCGAACGCGGCGTCAAATGCGTGGATTTCGGCAAATTCGCCGGAAAAAAGGCGTTTATGGATTACGATTATTTCGCACCGCAGGTCGACAAAGCTTATGCGCAGGGCGTTCTGGAGATGCAGCTCTCCCAGGCGGGAATCGTCATCACCCGGAAGCAGGAGGAGGCCGACGTCATCGTGCAGCCCCTCTGCGGAGTGCTCGGCACCGATTACAGCAAGTTCTTCATCGGCACGCCGCAACTGCCGATTCCGGTGCCGAATACGGACGTATCGTTCGCCATTCCGGAAATTCCGATTTTCAGCAAATATACGCGGAACGCCTACGGCCGTTTCTCATTCAACATCTTCAACGCCGCCGACCGCAAGCTGCTGGACTCGTTTGCCGAAATCAATTCGAGCGCGATCTACAACAACTGGATCATTCTGCTTGTACCGTTCTCGTCACACAATATGTATATGGAAGACTCCAGCAAAGCCGAAACCACGGTTGACTTTTTCGAATAAAATTTACGGCAAAGACTCCGGCGGACGCGCAGAACCCGATTCCGCACGTCCGCTTTTTCCCGTCCTCAGAAGTCACCCTTTCAGCAAATACTCGATGTCGAAACGGTGCCCGGCACTCTCCGGGTGGCGGTCCGGCAGAAGCTTCACGGTCACCTGATGGGGGCCGTCTCCGGCAGCGTGCAGAATCTTTTCAAGCGCGATGTGGCCGCCGCGCCAGGTTCCGCCGGGCGGCATTTCGAAAAAGCCCTCCAGAACCGTCTCTTCCCCGCCATCGACCGAAACCGAAACGCGGCCGAACTCCCCGGCGTATTTGCGGTACCCGATCAGCAGCGTCGGACCGGAAAATGTGAATGAAAGCTCCGCGCCCGGTTCGGAAGCCGTCCAGCGGCGGTAGCCGCGGACCGAATCGGCGATCTCCCAGCCGCGAACTGAATCGACCTCGAACTCCTCCGCCCGCACCACCCGGCCGCCTTCATATTCCGCGCAGCGCGGGTCGAGCGGCGCCTTCAACGGAACCGCCTCGACCGGCTGTCCGAACAGAAGGCGGGTCACCAGATCGGCGATCAGCCGGTGGCCGACATCGTTCGGATGGATGTTGTCGGGGGAAACCGCACTCCACGCCAGATTGCCGCCGCTCAGCTCCGGCCAGATCGCGTCGTGATACGAGATCATGGCGAGGTCGTAATGACGGCAGACCGGCAGCTGAATCTCCTGCATCGAAACGCCATCCTCGCGGAGCGTGAAAATCACGACGATCAACGCATCCGGAGCGGAGCCCATGCACTGGCGGACAAGCGCCTCGAACGAAAAATCCCGGTCCGGGTTGTTGACGTCGTTGACGGCGTACTCGATCGTGATGAGGTCCGGCCGGTGCCGGAGCAGGTCCTCCCGGCAGCGCATGGCGCCGAACCGGGTGTCGGTCGCCCCGACTCCGGCGTTGACGAGACGGCAGGCCGTGCGGTTCTGAATGGCGTGCGCAATGCAGCTCACATAGCGGCTGCCGGGACTCGACGCCGCGGCTCCCTCGGTGATCGACCCGCCGATCGCCCCGTAGACGACCGGCCTCCCCTCCGCGACCATGCGGCGGAACCGGAGCAGCCGCTCCGGGCTGCCGGCCGAAACCAAAGCGCGGCGATAAAGTTCATCCGAAAATTCGATTGCATCCATCTTGACCGTCCCCGTTGAAACCGATTGGGATTCATCCCTTTGCCGGAACCGAATTTTTCGTTTTTCGGCCCTCACGCCGATATAATAAAGCACCGCTCCGCGGCAAATCAAGCGCGCCGCGGCGGAACATCGGCTGAAAATACCGGAATTTTCCGGCGGATCGAGTGAAGTTTTCCCGATTTTCGACTTGCATTTGCCGCCGGAACGGTCTATATTAAGAAATATCAGCGGGGTGTGGCTCAGTCTGGCTAGAGCGCTGCGTTCGGGACGCAGAGGCCGGAGGTTCAAATCCTCTCACCCCGACCATTTCCTATTCTTTCCTGAATTGCATATCCGCTTTATGAATGGGTTAGGAATGCCTGACATATTGAAGCTGCTCCGCCGTCTCGGTTTCGATGCTTCCGCTGACTTCCCGCGGCCGCTGGGCGGCGGGCTGTCCCATCAAACCTGGGCGGCGGCGGCCGCGGAGGGAACTTTCGTGGTGAAGCGGCTCAATCCGGTCGTGATGAAGCGGCCGGCCGCACCGGGGAATTTCCGCCGGTCGGAGCTGCTGGCGCGAACGCTTGCGGACGAAATTCCGGCGATAACGGCCCTCCGGTTCCACAACGACGTCCTGATCCCCTTTGAAGGCGGAATTTACATGGTTTTTCCGTTTCAGCCGGGACGCATTCTGAACCGGGATGAAATCACTGCCGGTCATTGTGCGAAAATCGGGGCCGTCCTCGGGAAAATCCATCGCCGGAACATCCGGCCCGACGCCGAGAGCGCCGGAATCGAATGCCCCCTCCACTCATGGCCTCTCCCCGCCGGGCAGGAACGAACCGCCGTCCGGCTGAAGCAGGTTAATCTGCTGGCCCGTCAGGCGCTGGAAAAACTCAAACGGAATGCCGTCATGAGCCACCGGGATCTCGATTCCAAGAACGTTTTATGGAATCGCGGGGAACCGTTCATCATCGACTGGGAGGCCGCCGGGCCGGTACCTCCCGCACTGGAGCTCTGGGAGGCTCTGCTGAACTGGGGACGCGACGGCGGGGGAAAGCTCCGGCCGGACCGGATCGCGGCCCTGCTGGACGCCTATCGGCAATGGAACAGCCTCCCTCCCCCCGACTGGGAAAGCGTCGGCCACGCCGGATATGCCGGCATGCTCGGGTGGCTGAACTACAACATCGCGCGTTCGTCGAATCCGGCCCTGTCCCCGGAGGAACGGCAGCTCGGGGCTGAACAGACCGCAATCACGCTGAAAGAGATCATCGAATACGAGGAACAAGCCCCGCAGCTCCGGCGGCTGATTGACGGATAAAATCAGATCCGGAGAAGGGCATATGGAATTATGCCGTATTCGGAAAGCCACTGTGTCACAGGAAAGTCGGGGAATTGAAAAATACCCCAGTCCCCTGTCCGGAGACCGATACGGGAAAAAAGACGAAAGCCGCCTTCATCCGACTGGAAAAATAAAGGACCGGAGGACGGCGATCCGTTCTCCGGTTCCGTTCAGATCCGGACGTCATTCGGCGCGAAGCACCGTAATCGGGTTCTGCTGCGCGGCCTTGTAGGCCGGATATGTGCCGAAAATCACGCCGGTAATGCTCGAAATGGCCAGCGCGAGCGCGATGCTCCAGGCCGAGTAGATGGTCGGCATTTCGGTATAGTAGGTGATCGTCCGGCCGATGCCGACGCCGAGCATGATTCCGAGCACGCCGCCGGTCGAGGTCAGGAACACGGTCTCGATCAGGAACTGCAGCAGGATATCCGACTTCTGCGCGCCGAGCGCGCGGCGCGTGCCGATCTCCTTGCGCCGCTCATAGACGCTCGCAAGCATGATGTTCATGATGCCGATGCCGCCGACCACCAGCGAAATGCCGGCGATCGAACCCATGACGATCGTAAAGATGTTCTGGGTCTGCTCCATCTGTTTCAGGAGCTCGAGCGGCACAACCATGCCCCAGTCCTTCGTATCGGAGTGGGTCTTCTCCAGATAACCGGCCACACGCTTCGAGGTGTTGTCGATATAGCTGGTGTCATTCACCTTGACCAGAAACAGATCGTATTCGATCCGGGTGATCTTGTGGTTCCGGCCCTCCCGGTAGAAGGTATAGTCCTTGCAGAGCGCCCGCGCCGTGGTCATCGGAATCAGAATCATGTCATTCTGGCTGCCGACCTCCGGATACTGCGTGCCGTATTCGTTGTCGATGATGCCGATGATGCGGAACACCATGTCCTCGACCCGAATCGTGCTGCCGACGATATCCGTGTTTCCGATCGAAAAGAGCTTGCGCTTGACGTTCCTGCCGATCACGCAGACGTATGCGTTGTTCTTGAAATCGGCCGGAGTGAACCAGCGCCCCTTGTCGACCCGCCCCAGCGAATCCTGCAGGAACTCGTAGTCGCAGCCGACCAGCTTGATATCCGTCCGGTCCAAACCTTTCAGGACCTTTTTGCGCGCATCGAAAACACCGGTGATGCGTTCGACATTGTCCATCTTCAGAATATTGTTCACGTCGCGTTCGTTCAGCCCGTAGCGTTCCATCACGCTGGCATTGTCCGAGCCTTCGCTCCGGCCGTCCACCGGAGGCCGCTTCGAAAACAGAATGATCTTGTCGATGCCCATCGCCTCGATCTGGGCCAGTGCCGACTGCTTCGCGCCCTCGGAGATCGCGAGCATCGCGATCACGCTGCCGACGCCGAAAATCACGCCGAGCGAGGTCAGAATCGAACGGACTTTATGCAGCAACAGATTGTGCAGCGAAAGTTTGAAGAGGTCCCGGACCAGCATCATTTCGACACCTCGCCGATCTCGGCTTCCGCCGTTTTGCGCTGCGCTTCGACCTCGGCGACCATCTTCTTCTCAAGCGCCTTGACCTCCCACTCGAACAGCGTATCGTCGATCCGCCCGTCGCGCAGGCGGATGATCTTGTCGTAATGCGGACCGAGCGCCGGGTTGTGGGTCACCATGACGATGGTCACCCCCTGCTCCCGGTTCAGCTGGTGGAACAGCTTCATGATCTCGTCGCTGGTCTTTTCATCGAGGTTGCCGGTCGGTTCGTCGGCCAGGATGAAAGCCGGATTGTTCGACAACGCCCGCGCGATCGCGATGCGCTGGCATTCGCCGCCCGAAAGCTGCGTCGGCCGGTGGCCGAGCCGGTGACCGAGCCCGACCCGCTGGGCAAGCTCGAGCGCCCGCTTGCGCCGGATCCGCCCCGGCACCCGGCCGTAGACCATCGGAACCTCGACGTTCTCCTCCACCGAAAGGTGCGGGAACAAATTGAAGCTCTGAAAGATGAAGCCGATCTTCCGGTTCCGGATCGTCGCCTGCTCCACATCCGAAAGCTGGCCGACCTCGATATCCTCGAGGAAGTACTCTCCGCCGGTCGGCACGTCGAGCATGCCGAGAATATTCAGCAGCGTCGACTTGCCGGAACCGGAGGTCCCGATGAAGCCGACGAATTCTCCGCGCTTGACCGTCGCATTGATCCCTTTCAGGACGGGAACCTGCAAATCCCCGGTAAAATAGGTCTTGCGGATATCGATCAGCCGGACAATGTCCTCCGGCCTGGCCGCTCCCGCCGCATTATCCGCCATTATTTCGAATCCTGTGTTTTCTGGTACGGACGGTACAGATAGACCACATCGCCCTCCTCGAGCCCGCTCGTGATCTGGACGAAGTTGTCGTTCGATTCCCCGATGGTCACATCGACCTCCTTCGGGCCGGTGAGGCTGCCGCGGTAGACGAAGAAGCGGTCGTTGTCCTCGAACACCGCCTCGACCGGAACGAACAGCGTGTTCGGAATGGTCTTGGTCACGATGTTGATCTGCACACTCATGCCGTTCACGAGCTTCGGCGACTGCTGGTCGAGTTTGATCTTCGATTTGTAGATCTTCGGCGACGAGGAGTCCCAGACGACGAGGTTCACCGGCAGCGTGTCGATGTGCGACACCGCGCCGCCGAACTTCTCGCCCGGCAGCGAATCCGGCGAAATGACTGCGCGGTCGCCGACCTTGACCTTCGAACGGTACTGCTCCGGCAGGTCGAAATCCACCACGAGATTCGACATTTCCGGAATCGTGATGAGCACCTGCCCCTTGTTGATGTCGATGCCCGGTTTCACGTCGAGGTTGCCCCAGCGGCGGTCGGGGTCGGCGTAGATGACGACCCCGTCCACCGGCGCGCGCAGCTCCATCATGGTCATGTAGTCTTTGTAGCGCTTCAACTGATCGCCGGTCCGCTTGATCCGGCGGCGGTAGTTCTCGATCGACTTGTCGGACTGGACGATCTTCGACTCGGTCGAAATCTTGACCTTCCGCAGATTCAGCTTGGCCTGCTCGTACGCGTTGAACAGACGGGTCAGCTTGCTCGGATTGTCATAGCGGCGGAACACCCGGAGATTGTCCTCCGCCGTGTTGAGCGCGTTCTCTTTTTCATCGATCTTGGTCTGCGCATCCTTCAGCAGTTTGCGCTTTTTGTCGTCGGCGTTCTCATCCTTGGTCACCTTGACCTCGGTATCCCGCGTGGTGGTGTATTCGCTCTGGGCGGTTTCAAGCGCAGCCTCGGCGTTCACCACGGCCAGATCGAGCTCGTCGCGCTTGCTGGCGCGCTCGAAACGGCGGTATTTGCGCATCGCATCGTCGGCCTGCAGCAGACTCTCTTCCGCCGCCTGCAGATCGGCGGCATTCGTGCTGATCTGGATCTTCTTCGACTCAATCGCCAGATCGAGCTCTTTCTTCAGGTTGTCCAGCTCGATCTCGAGATTCTCGATCTGCTCTTTGAGCTCGTCGGTTTCAAACTTGGCCAGCAGATCGCCTGCCTTGACCTTGCTGTTCTCGTCGATGACCCAGAGCAATTTGGTCCGGTAATTGGCCTGAAGCGCAAGCTTGTGCTTCTGGCTCGCGTTCACATAGCCGCCCTGAAGCAGCCCGATGATCAGGTCGTCGCGCCGGACCTTGAAGGTACGGTCCATATCCGCACTGTCACTGGCCAGTCTGGCCGCATTGTCGTCCTGCCGGGCCTTGAGACGCGGCCGGACCACCCCGAACCAGACACCGGCGGCCAGGCCGCAGAACACAGCGAGAACGACCAGCCATACGATTTTTTTACGGCTGAACTTCATTTTCACTTCCCGTCGGTTGCGGCGGAATCGGAATTCGCCGGTTTTTCGGTTTCAACGACTTCGGCAGGCGCCGGTTCGGTCACCTCCGGCGTTCCGGCGCCCTCCTTCGGTTCGACCGTCACGCGGACGGTCGGTTTCTCCGTCAGGAGCCCGGGCGCGGACTGCGCCGCCTTCGGTTCCGGCTTCTCCTCCGGCTCCATGATGAACACTTCGGAGTCGAACGGCCTGATCGTCTCGGCGCCCGTCTCCGCGGCGTCATCGACGGCGACCGGAGCGGCCTTGAACTCCCTGCGGCGCTGCTGTTCCCGGCCGGGCAGCGCACCTTCGATCTCATCCTTGAACTTCTTGAGCGACGCGTCATGCGACGGGAAGCTGTCGGAGTGGACGACGATCTGGTTCAGCTTTTCGCTGACCTTCGCATTGCGGTCGAAGTCGTAAAACACGCCACTGGCCACCTGTTCCGGGGAAATAATGTGGATCTTCAGGAAGAAAATCAGCTGGGTGACCTCCTTCGACTCGTTCTTGCCGGTGAAAAGCTCGCCGATGTACGGCAGATCGGAGAGGATCGGCACGCGCTGCTGCTGGAGCGTATTGCGGCTGTTGTAAAGCCCGCCCATCATGACCACCTGCTTGTCCTGCATCCGGAGATGGGTTTCGACGCTGCGCGCCGAGATCACCGGGACCGAATAGGACGAGTCGCCGCTCGACACGCTTTCGTAACGCAATACGTTCGAAACCTTCGGATAGACCCGCAGCGTCACGTTGTCGCGGTTGATCATACTCGGTTCGACCTCGAGCGTCACGCCGACGTTTTTGAAGGTCGTGCTCAACAGCACGTTGTTGCCGGACGAAGTCGCCTCCTGGATCGGGATCTCCTCGCCGGTGATGATACGGCTGACTTCGTTGCGCGAAATCAGAATGTTCGGGCTCGACAGCACCGACGCATCCTGCGCGGTCTCAAGCCACTGGAACGCGATGTTCATCGAGTCCTTTCCCGCATACGGCGTGAAGTTGCCGGTCGCGCCGGAGGTCGTCGGGCTCGTATTGCCCGGAATCTGGGTCTGGGCGCCGGTTTTGTAGCGGTCCCCCTGGAACATGATCGAAAGATTGCGCTGCATGCCGTCGTTGAACAGGACCTCGACGACCTTCGCTTCGATCAGAATCTGCGGGGACGGGATATCCATCGCCTCAAGGATCTCCTTGTAGCTCTCGATCTCCTTCGCATCCGCGTTGATGATCAGTTCATTCTGCTCGTCGAGCGGCTCGACCAGCGTGGAGCCGGTGATGACGCCGTCCAGCGCCTTGAACATCTTCTTGGACGAGGTGAAGCGGGGGCGGAAAATCAGCGTGGCCCGGTCGTTGGCCGATTTGATCACCTTGCTGTAGGGAGGAGAAATCTTGCGCTTCGACTCATGCACAACCGGAGCCGGGGAATCATCGGCGAACAGCTCGGACAGCTCCTCGATCACGGTACGCACGTTCTCCTTCCCCCTGATGAGGTCCTCTTCGGTGCGGATGATCGGAGCATCCTGCTCCGCCGCGGCGAGGGAACCGGGAAGCGCGGTCAACACCATCGCCGAACCGCACATGACGGCAGCCGACTTCAACAATCGAGTTTGCCCGAAAAGCATTTTCTTCTGGAATCCTTTACTTTTATCTTTATTGGTAGTCACCCGTCAACACATCCTGCGCTTCACCGCCCGTTTCAACCGGTTGCAAAACCGCGGACGCAAACCGCCGCCTCACAGCCTTAGTTGGGAAAGTTATACCAACATTATGGAAATTCAAGCGTTTTTCCAGATATTTTCCGGTTTTTTCGAGCTTGGTTCAAACTGTTATCCATTGTTACGCGAATGCTTAAAGTCAAGAGTTCCGAAAAAAATAACGTTTTTTTACCAAAAACCGCTTGGTTCCTGGTTATTTCGTGTTATATTGCCTGATATCATGAAATTCATCCCGGAACAACTGGATCCGATCACCCGGCGGTTTGTCGAGACGCATCCTGGCGGGTCGGCGATCGAGGTGACGAGCCGCGGCCAGCAGCTCCGCTACCTGCTGACCGCCCTGCTGCTGCTTCTGCTGCTGAAGTTCCGGTGGGATTATTTCCTGTTTTTCGTCACCGCGTTCTTGATGTTCTGGTATGCCGCCGCGGTCATCTTCCGGGGCGGTGCGGCGGTCCTCTCCTGGTTCGGGCGCGGCGAGGAGATCATCACGGACGATGAAGTGGCCGCCCTCTCCGACGACGAGCTGCCGGTCTACACCGTCTTCCTGCCGCTCTACCACGAAGCGAACATCGCGGCGAAAATCGTCCGGAACATGGGCAAGCTCGACTACCCGAAGGAGAAGCTCGAAGTCATGCTTCTGCTCGAAGCCGACGACAGCGAAACCCGCGAAGCGCTCGCCCGTACCGGGCTGCCGCCCTACTGCCGCGTACTGACCGTTCCGGATGCGCCGCCCAAAACCAAGCCGCGCGCCTGCAACTACGGGCTCTCCCAGGCGAAGGGAGTCTTCAGCGTGATCTACGACGCCGAGGACGCGCCGGAGCCGGACCAGCTGAAAAAGGCCTGCATCGCGTTCCGGCGCGATCCGGAGAAACGCGTGCTCTGCGTTCAGGGCAAGCTCAACTATTTCAACAGCCGCCACAATCTGCTGACCCGGCTCTTCACCGTCGAATACTCGACCTATTTCGACCTGACGCTGCCCGGCTACCAGCTGTTCAACCTGCCGCTGCCGCTCGGCGGAACCAGCAACCATTTCCGGACCGACATCCTGCGCAAGATCGGCGGCTGGGACCCGTTCAACGTCACCGAGGACTGCGACCTCGGGCTGCGCATCTATGAGTACGGCTACAAGACGCGGCTCATCAACTCCACGACCTACGAGGAGGCCAACTCCCAGGTCTGGAACTGGATGCGCCAGCGGTCGCGATGGGTGAAGGGGTTCATCCAGACCCATCTGGTTCACTACCGCAACCCGTTCCGGACAATGAAACGGCTCGGCGTCTACGGTGCGTTCGGCGGATTCCTTGCCGTCGGGGGCAGCGCGATGATGATGCTGACCAACCTGATTTTCTGGGCGGCGATGCTGCTTTACGCGGGGCTGCTGCTGCACGGGCTCTTCGCCGGCGTGCCGCTGCTGGACCAGATCGTCGGTCCGCGGTTCGACACGGCTTACGAGGGGGTCCGGATCGGGCACCTGACGCTGAAAGCGTGGCCGCTCGTCTACTACGGCACCGGCGAAGACCCGTTCTGGTCGATTTTTTCGCAAATATTTTTCGCCGGCTCCTTGATAATGTTTCTTGCGAATTTTATATTCATAGGAATAGGGGTAGCCGCCTGTGTCAAACGGAAATACTACCGGCTGATACCGGCCGCGCTCCTGATGCCGTTTTACTGGCTGCTGATTTCGCTGGCGGCCTGGAAAGGGTTCATCCAGATTTTCACGAAGCCATTTTACTGGGAAAAAACCAAACACGGATTAACCGACAACATCGAACCATGTAAGGAGGAAACGGCATGAAAAAGCGGTCATTCACTCTCATCGAACTGCTCGTCGTCATTGCGATTATCGCAATCCTGGCGGGGATGCTGCTTCCTGCCCTGAATCAGGCGCGGGACAGGGCAAAAACGACAAATTGTCTCAACAACCTCCGTCAGCTGAGTCTCGCCTGCGAACAGTACCGCAATGACTTCAAAGACCGGATGCCTCCCTGGATTTCCACGCTTTACCCGAATTACATGAGCACCGACAAAACCTACCGCTGCCCCAAGGACGGAAACAGTTCGGATACCGCCGTCACCGCGTGGAAAGCGCGGCCGGACGGAAAATACGATGAAGCTTATGACTATCCCGGAAAGTTGGGGTCGTACGGAAACCCGACCAATAACGACGTGGAGAAAATCAGCTATTTCTACGAATTCACGGAAGCACCGTGCACGTTCGCCTCTGAAGTAGGCGAAGGGAACGGAACTCAGACCTGGAATGAGTACAAGTCCCGAAATGTCAAATACGACACCTGCACCATCGACGGCCCTTACAAAGACAGGAAATATTCAAGCTTCCTCAGCCACTTCCCCGCCATCCGGTGCTTCTGGCATATGAAGGATGACAATAAGCCGGTTCTGAACGTCTCTTACGGCGGCAACACATTCAACAGCCTGCTCCAATGGGAACTCGGCACCTGGTGATCTCTCCGCAGGAAAGAGAACGCCGCTCCGCAAAACCCGGAGCGGCTTTTTTCATGCCCGCGCTTTTTCCTTCCGGCGCATCCGGTTGTACTTCATCACCAGAAAGAGATCGGTGCCGACCATCGCCGCATTCAGACAATAGAGCGCAATGACCCAGTCCGGATGTGCGAGCTTGTAGATGATGCCCGAGATATAACCGATTTCGACCAGCCAGAGAAAAATGACGCTCTTGCCGATCGGATTTTTCACCTTGACGGTTTTCCAGATCGACACCGGCCAGCTTGCGCCGAAACAGACCATCATGATCGCTTCGAAGATATCCATGATTCGAACTCCCTTTCCTGATTTCCGGAACATCCTCCTAACGTACCCCGGAATGCCCGTTTTTCAAGGGCGGCCGCACCTTCCGGCCCCATTTTCTCCGGAAGTGACGGTTGAAAAATATCCGGAGCCGTGTACAGTATGGGAGTCGTCAACTCAAAACCGAGGTTTCCCTCATGAAAATGGTATCTTCCAGCTGGAACGAACAACGCATTCAGATTCCGGGCCGCATGACCTTTCTCCCCTATTACACCTCCTCCCCGTGGGGGAAAAATGAAGCGTACTTCATCTTCTACTCCGCACTGCCGGATTTCAGCCGGGTATGGCTGCACACCTGGTCGCCGGCTGAAGGCCGCATCACGGCCGAATTCGAACTCACCGCCTGGAACGGACTCGACGGGCTGCTTGTGAGCGAGCTCCTGCTTTCGGCGGTCCTCCTGCCGGAACAGCGGCAGCTGCTTCTGCCGCTGCGCGAAAAGCTGTACTCGGTGTCGGTCGACAACGGCAGCGCCGAAATGGTCTGGGCGCTGCCGGACGCCTCTCTGCGCCTCGGCGGACCCGGCAACCGTTCGAAGGACGGCGGATTCGTCGTCTTCGGCGCGTTCCCGCCGCCGCCGGGCGCGCCGCAAAACGTTCCGCTCACGGTACTCGACACCGCCACATTCAGACCGGCCGGAAGCTATGAGTTCGACGGCTTCTTCGCAAACCACTTTCAATTCATGAGCGACCCGGACTGGATTCTCTTCGCCCACGAGGGGCCGACCGAGGGGATTCCGGACCGGCTGAACCGGCTGAACTGGCGGACCGGCGAACGGCAGACGCTGCACCGCCACGCAACCGGCCCGGACGGAAAACTGCAGGAGTGCATCGGCCACGAAATGACTGCCGGGGAAACGGTCTGCGCCGTGCGTTATCCGGTCAGCGTCCTTCCCGGCGCACTCATCACGATGAATCTCGACGGGAGCGGCTGCGGTGCGCTCGACTGCGACGATTACTGGCACAGTTCCTGCAACGCCGACGGGACCGTCTTTGCGATGGATACGATGTGGTGGGGCAGCACGAAGCGGAAGACTCCGCTCGAAATGGATATCATCCGCATCGATCGCAAAGCCGGAACCAAGGAGATTGTCAAAACCATCCACTCCGATCCGAAACAGCAGTACCGCCACCCGCATCCGCAGCTCAACGCAACCGGAAACCGGCTGCTTTTCATCGAGAATTCCGACACCGACGGCACACTCGGGTCGATCACGCTGCGAACGCTGGCATAGTTCTCGATATGCGGAGCGGAAACCGGAGTCAGCGCCAGAAAAAGAGCGCTCTGCCGAGGAGATGCGCCAGCACCGTTCCCAGAAAAAGAAGATTGCGGAGCGGAATCGCCCAGTAGGCGGCCGGCACCACCGCCGCGGGGACTCCGATCGAAAACCGGGTCAGCTGCGTTCCGAGGCGGCGCAGAAACCCGACGTTGTACGGATATTCGAAGAGCCGGCCGGTATATTCGGCCGGAATCGCATCGGCGCCGGCCGAAACGCCGGCCAGGGCTCCGGCGATCGCACCGGTCGAATCGGTGTCGCCGCCGCAGGGGATGACGGCATTCAGCGTTTCGCGGACGTCGCCGTAATGCGCGAACCAGCCGTAAAGCGCCACCGGAACCGTATGATAGACATAGCCGGAGACGCCGCGGCCAAGCCCGAGCAAAGAGGCGAAATCCGCGACGGAAACGCCGTTTCGCCACCCCTCCTCCATGCGGTCCACCAGCTTCAGCCACTCCGGATCGTCGGAGACCATGACCCGGAGCCGGGTGCAGACATCGTCCCGGTCCGGCTTCCGGCCGAGCGGCGTCACCAGTGCAAGCGCCGCCATCTCGGCGACGGCGAGCGCCCCGACAAACGCCCGGTGGTCGCTGTGGGTGACCTGCGTGGCGAGCCGGACGAACTCCCTCCGCTCGATCGGGTCCGGAAACAGTACGCCGAAGACGGCGCTCCGCATCGCGGCGCCGTTCCCCGCCGACGCGACGCCGCTCTCGCGCGGCGAAAGTCCGCTCCAGAGCCGGATCACGGAACGCAGCGTCCCCCAGCCGCAGCCGGCCGGCAGGAACAGCAGCCAGTACCGCAGCCGCCAGCTGAAGGAGAGCAGGAAGCTCTCGGGGTCCCCGCCGGAGGAAAGCACGGCCTGCGCCGCCATGATCGTGTGCTCGGTGTCGTCGCTGATCATGCCGTGCCCGAACAGAAAACGCTGGCGCAGCGGTCCGGGGAACCGCCTGAGCCACCGTTTCCGGCCGAGGTGCTCCCCCGGCAGCCCGAGCGAGTCTCCGGCGGCCGTTCCCAACAGCAGCCCGGTCACGCGCGGCTCAATCGAATAGTCCATCATCTGAAATCCTTCCCCGGAAAAGGTTATAAGACAATATATCCGGTTCCGCCGGAGATGTCAAGCCGGAAACCTAAAACCTGCTTCCGCACCGGCCCGGCTGCCGGGTCGTGCGGATATAAAAAAATCCGGCCCGACCGGACCGGACTTCACCGTCTCCCCGTCTCAGCGGATGTACCGCAAATACAGATAGACCGAAGAGATCACGAGGCTCAGCAGCATCATCGGGAAACCGTACATCGTGAACCGCTTGAAAGAGAGCGGATAGTTGTTCTTCCGCGCGATCTGCGAAATCACCACGTTGGCCGACGCGCCGATCAGCGTGCCGTTGCCGCCGAGGCAGGCGCCGAGCGCCAGCGCCCAGAAGAGCGGCTGCGCGACCTGAAGCGAAATCGCCTCCTCCATGCCCTCGATCCCCATCTGCTTCGCGAACACCGGAATGATCGACTTGATCAGCGGAATCATCGCGATCACGAGCGGAATGTTGTCGATGATGGCCGACAGGAGCGCGCCGCCCCAGAGAATGATCATCATGGTCAGCGCGAAATTCCCCCTGGTCAGGTCGACCATATACTGCCCCAGCGTGGAAAACACATGCTTCTCCTCAAGGGCGCCGACCATCATGAAGAGGCCGCAGAAGAACATGATCGTGCTCCACTCGACCTTTTCAAGCATGTGCGGAACCTCGACTCCGCAGGCCAGCGCCATGACGAACGCGCCGGCGATCGCAATCAGCCCGGGTTCGATGTCGATCAGCCGGCTGAAGAAAAAGCCGAGCAGCACGATTGCAAACACGATCAGCGCACGGGTCAGCCGCTTCGGATGCAGAATCGCCCGCGACGGTTCGGTCATCGCCACCTGTTCGACGGCCTCCTTGCTGGTTTTCAACTGCTTCCGCTGGACGAACAGCACCACCAGCAGCGAAACGACCATGATGATCAGCACGACCGGACCGAGATTCAGCAGGAACGAGTTGAACGAAAGATTGCAGCTTGCGCCGATCAGGATGTTCGGCGGATCGCCGATCAGCGTCGCCGTCCCGCCGATATTCGAGAAAATCGCCTCGAGGATCAGGAACGGGACGGTCGGCAGCGACAGCAGCTGCGTGATGAGGATCGTGACCGGGGCCATCAGGATAATGGTCGTCACATTGTCCATAAAGGCCGAAATGACGGCGGTGGCGACCATGAATTCGAGCATGACCAGCACGCCGTTGCCGCGGGTCTGCCGCGCGATCTTCACGGCGACCCATTCGAAAGCGCCCGTCGTGCTCATGATGTTGACGATCACCATCATGCCGATCAGCAGGCCGAGCACGTTGAGGTCGATCTTCGTAAGCAGCTCAGGAAAACCCGCGACGCCGAAAATGACCATGGCCGCCGCGCCGAGCATGGAGGGGATGGTCTTATCCATCTTCTCCGACACGATCAGCGCATAGGCGACCAGAAAAATAACAATACCGAGAACCATGACAATACTCCTCTTCCGGGATTAAAGATTGATGATCCGCTCCAGAAGCAGCGTCTGATCGATGATTCCCAGCAGTTCATTCTCCTGATTCACGATATAGACCTGCGGGTACTTCAGGATCGAGATGGCGAAAACGATCTCGATCAGAGTGGCATCCTCGTGAAAAGTACAATAGTCGGTGTTCATGACCTGGCCCACTTTCGACCTGGCCTCGATGCTGAAGTACTTTTCGAACGGATCGAAAAAGCGGATGAAGCCGACGCTCTTCAACTGCGAAAAAAAGTCGGGAATTCCGAGCGTGAACAGGTTCGAACAGGCGATCTGCCCGAGCAGCCTGCGGCCGTCGAGCACCGGCGCGATCGGCGTACGGTGCTGCGCCATCAGGGTCGTCGCCCGGGTCAGCGGCATATCGGCGGCCAGCGAAAAGCTGCACGGGGACATGATGTCGCCGGCGAGCACCGCCTTGCGGGAGGATTGGCCGAGATTCGAAAGCTGCGAGAACATCGCTTCAGGAGAGGACGCCTTCATAAGTTCCCCGCGAAGCTCCGGCATCTGCACGAAGTTCGCGAAACGGGCCATGAACTTCAGCCCCTCCATCGGCTTGCCGGCCGGAATCAGCAGCAGGCAGGCGATATCGAGCGGCTGGCGGTCGATGGCCTCCTCGCCGGAAAGAGGGGTCTGCAGCGTGGCGACAACGACGGCCAGTCCGTCCAGTCCGTCGATCCGGGCATGCGGCAGGATAACGCCGTTGCCGATCGCGGTGCTGGATTGCGCTTCGCGTTCCCTGATCGCGGAGAGAATCCGGTCGTAATCGATTGCGGAGTTCCTGACCTGCGGCAGCGTGGCGACCTGCCGGCAAAGCTGAACGAACAGGTCGTTCTTGTCGGCAACAGAGATCCGCGCCATGAAATTGGCGCCGGTAAACATTTCATCGGGATGCATATGACAAACCTCTCGGGCACGAAAAACGCTGCCCGGGTTAGGGATGAGTTGAAAAAAAACAAATGGACCGTCTCAGCTCACAAACCCGGCGGCGCGCGCCCGAAAAGCGAACCGCCGACATATTGCCCCCGAAGCGACCGGACCGCCGCACCGATACGGGGGCGGCCGCGGAAAAAGCAGGGAAGCAAAACAGAGGCGGCGAGATCCGGAAAATCAGGCAGTACGGAGTCGCGGCGCTCGTCCGCCTCGCTGCGGGCAGTGCTGCTCTCAAGCAGAACCGCCTCCGCGTCGCGGCAGCCCCCCCGCTGCGACCGGATTCCCTCCTCCCAGAAAGAGGACGAAACGCTCTTTCCGGCAAAGGAGAAACAAGCGGCCGACGGAAAAAAACCGGCCAGCAGGAATATCGTCAGCAGACTGATGATATAGATACTGTGTTTCACTGAATTCCTCCCGCCTTTCTCCGGAAATGATCTTACTAATATATCACTCCAAACGCCTTCTGACAAATCGAAACCGCGTATTTCTCAAGGAGATTTACAATAAATTTCCGGGCGGAAAACGCGCCAAAGCGGCGGAAATGCGGAAAAGCCGGCTTGACATCCGGTCCGGTCCGGCATATATTTCAGAATCGAAACCCACTGTCGATGCAAGGAGGATTTTTATGAAGAAGCATCAGATCGCGGCCCAGCTTTACACGCTCCGGGAATTCCTGAAAACCGAACCGCTCATCTTCGAATCGCTGAAGAAGGTCAAGAAAATGGGCTACGACGCCATTCAGGTCTCCGGCATGGGGCCGATCGACGAAAAAGAGCTGGTCCGCATCTGCGGCGACCTCGGGCTCGACATCTGCGCGACCCACGAAAACGGCCAGATGATCGTCGAAGAGACCGAGCGCGTCATCGAACGGCTCGACAGGCTGAACTGCAGATACACGGCCTATCCGTGGCCTCACATCATCCCGTCGAACCGCGCCGAAGCGGTCGAGCTCGCGCACAAGCTCAACACGGCGGCTGAAAAGATGGCCGCCGCCGGAAAAGTGCTCTGCTACCATAATCACGACATCGAATTCATGCGCATGGAAGACGGCAGCCTGATCCTCGACCTCCTCTATGACAACGCTCCGGCGCTGCAGGGCGAAATCGACACCTTCTGGGTGCAGGCCGGCGGCCAGAATCCGGCCTGCTGGGTCAAAAAGCTGGCCGGGCGCATGCCGCTGCTGCACCTGAAGGACTACGGCATTCACGACCGCAGGCGCGCGATGTTCCCGATCGGCTCGGGCAACCTCGACTGGCAGTCGATCGTCCCGGCCGGCGAAGCGGGCGGCGTCGAATATTTCATCGTCGAGCAGGACGAGTGCCTGAAGGACCCGTTCGACTCCCTCAAGGAAAGCCTGGACTACATCACCGCCAATTTCGTGAAGTAATTTCCGGCTCCGGCCTGGCGGCCGGGGAAGCGGCATGAAACTCAGAATCGCAACTCCGAACGACGCGGCGGCGGCTCTGTCGATCTATTCGCAGTACATCCATACGCCGGTCACCTTCGAATACGAGCTCCCCCCGCAGGAGGAGTTCGCGCGGCGCATCGGCGATACGCTGAAACGTTATCCGTATCTGGCCTGCGCCGACTCCGGCAGGCTCTGCGGCTACGCTTATGCCCACCGCTTCGGCGAGCGCGCCGCCTACCAGTGGAGCGCCGAGCTGTCGATCTACCTCGACGCCGGAGCAACCGCGCGCGGAATCGGGCGGACGCTCTACTCCGCCCTGATCGAGCTCCTGAGGCGGCAGGGAATCCGGACCGTCTGCGGCTGCGTCACCACGCCGAATCCGCGCAGCGAAAAGCTGCACGCGAAGCTCGGCTTCCGGAAGGTCGGCACCTTCCGGCGGTCGGGTTACAAAAACGGCGGCTGGCACGATGTGACCTGGTTCGAAAGGGAGATCATCTCCGGCGAGGATCCGCCGCGGGAGATCACGCCGTTTCCGCAGCTCGACCCGCAGACGGTCGCCGGAATCCTCGACGCCGCGCGGTTCTCCGACACGCCCGGAGCCGTTGCGCCTTGACATTGCCGGAAAGCGGCTTATATTCTCTCAAAACCATAATTCCGGGGGGAGTGCGAAATGGATGAACCGGTGCTGTCACCGCGCATCGTGCGGCGCGGAATGAATCTCTCGATCCTGTCGGCGGTGCTGCTCAGCCTCTTCACGGCGGTCAGCACGAGTGCGATTTTCACCGGGCTGCTGCGGTCGATTCACCTGACCAACCCGCAGATCGGCATCGTGATGTCGCTGCCGCTGCTGTTCCCGCCCATGCAGATCATCGGCGCATACCTGCAGCGCCGCAGTTTTCACCGCAAACGTTTCTGGCTCTTCTGCTCGGTCACGACCTATACGCTCTACCTCGCGCTGACGGCTCTGGTCACCGTCTGGTTCCGGCTGCCCGCCGCGGCGGCCTTCGCGCTGTTCGTCTCGCTCTACGCGCTGATCCAGACCTTTACGCAGCTGCCGGCCTCGATCAACCTCTCCTGGCTGGGCGAACTCGTGCCGCGCCGCGAAAGCGCCTCCTTCTGGAGCCGCCGCACCGGATTCGCCGGAATCACCACCATGATCGGAGGCGTCGCGCTCGGCAAGCTCGTGGACCTGCTCGGCCGTGAAGAGTCCACGACCTACATCGTCGTGCTCCTGATCGGCATTCTCTTCGGCTGTCTGTCGACTTTCGTCTTCGCCGGAGCGGCGGACCCGGACCCGGCGCCGCGCCCCGGAACAAGCTTCCTCACGCTGGTCAGCGAAACCTGGCACAACCGCGAATACCGGCTCCTGACCGGATTCTTCAGCTATCAGTCGCTGTTCGCCTGGCTGTCGACCGGTTTCATTTTCGTCTACCTCCAGGCGGAGGACGGCATGAATTTTTCGATGATGACCATTCAGATCATGCTGGCGGTGTCGGCGCTCGTCGCCTTCCTCTCCGGCTACTTCTTCCGCGTGGTCGGCTCGAAGTACGGCCGCAAACCGGTGCTCGTGCTCTGCAGCGTGCTCAAGGGAGTCGAATTCATCCTCTGGGGCATCCTCCTGCCGCTCAACGGAATTCTCGATGAGATCGGCATCTGGATCGTCGACCGCACCGCCGCGCTCTGGGGCGGCGGCCCGGCCGGGCTGCCGCCGGGAGTCTTCGGCGCGCTGCCGGTCTTTCTGCTCGGCGGCTTCGTGAACATGGGCATCGCCTCGTCGCAGTCGTCGCTGCTGACCTCGCTCGGCAACAAGCGCATTCAGAGCATGGCGATCGGGCTCTTCTTTTCGGTCGTCGGGCTCTGCGGCGTCCTGACCGGTTCGGTTTCGGGATATCTCTATAACTTTCTGGCCCGCCAGTCGCTCGTGACCGACAGCCCGCTCAATCCGTTCAATGTGCTCGCGCTCTGTTCAGCGGTCGGTTATTTCAGCAGCATCCTGCTGCTGAGAAAGTTTCATGAGGACGGAGCGGCGCCGACCGGCGACATGGTGCGCACGCTGCTGTCGCAGAATCCGGTCCGCGCGGTCTACCAGGCGAATCTGCTGTCGCAGCCGATGAGCGAAGGGCACCGGGTCGAGATGCTGAACCGCACGGCCGGCAACCTCGTCGCCGGGGAGGTTCTGCAGTCGCTCTGGAATCCGTCGAGCCGCGTGCGCGACGGCGCGCTGCTCACGCTCTCCCGCAACAGCGAAAAAGCGGCCGATCCGGCGCTGCTGTCCGAGGTGATCCGCCTGCTCGACATCCCGGAACTCGGCATGCAGGCGATGGCGGCGCGAACGCTCGGCAGGCTCGGAATCCGCGAGGCCGTCCCCGCCCTGGTTGCCAGGCTGAATTCGGAGGACCTGACGCTGGTTCAGGCCGCCGTCTTCGCCCTCGGGCTCATCGGCAGCCCGGAGGCGGTTCCGGCGCTGCGGACTCTGCTTGCCGATCCCCGCCGCCGCGAACTCCGGCCGGCCGCCGCCGAAGCCCTCAGCAAAACCGGCGACTGGCGGGACGCGCCGCTGCTGCTGCCGGCATTCGAGCAGGAGAGCTTCCGGATCTGCCGCCTGCAGTGCCTGATCGCCCTGACCCGTTCCCTGCTGCCGGACACCCGGAGCGCCCACCCGAGCTTCGAAGCGGAAGAGAAGCTGCCCGGCTCCGAACTCGAACGCCGGCTGAAACAGCTTTGCAGCAGTCCGCTCTGGCCGGCCGGAGCGGACTGGAAACCGTCGTTCCACCGCCTGATGGAGGCTTGCGACCGCGACGCCTTTCTCGAAACGGCCGCCGCGCTTCTCGCCGCGGAGCTCCGGCTCTTCCTGATCGTGCCCGAGGAAAGCCGCACGCCGGACGAGGAACTCATCGGCGAACGCTTCTCGCCGGGCGGCCGCATGCGCGACGCCCTCCTGAACGGCAACAGCTATCTCGCCGTCAGCCTGACCGTTCAGCTGAAGCTCTGGGCCCAGCTCAAATACAATGCGCAGGAGGGAGAGCCGCGGCTGCTGCTGCTCTCCATCCTGATCGCGCAGCACTCGCTGCTGGAGGAGACCCGCAGGGAGGGCGGAATCCCCGGGCGGCTCTGCGGCCGCCCCGCCCCCGGAAGCTGACGAGCGGATATCTTTCTTAACCGGCGGCTTTCCGTTGATTTCCATCAAGCGAAGATATGTGAAAATAAAAACAATTTTCCGCTCCGCGGCCGGGGCGGAGGAGGTTTTGGCGGCAAAATCCGTGCCGAAAGGGTTGCAATCGGACGGAGGGGCGGCTATATTAAGACTTTAAGACACATCAATCGTCCAATTTTCATTTGGACAGAATCAGGAGATGATAGAAATGAAAGAAATGGAGATCCTCCATGACGGCGACGCCGACCTCGGCGTGCTCAACGGCAAGACCATCGCGGTGATCGGTTACGGCGCGCAGGGCCGCGCCCAGGCGCTCTGCATGCGTGATTCGGGCCTTTCCGTCGTGATCGGCATCCGCCCCGGCAAGTCCAAGGACGCCGCCGAGGAAGACGGTTTCGAGACGCTGTCCGTCACCGACGCCGCGAAGCGCGCGGACATCATCCACATTCTGCTGCCGGACGAAATGCACGGCCCGGTCTACGACAAGGAAATCGCCCCGGTTCTGACCGCCGGGAAAACCCTGTCGTTCTCGCACGGCTTCTCCATCGTCTTCGGTGAAATCAAGCCGCCGAAGGATGTCGACGTGATCATGGTCGCGCCGAAGAGCCCCGGAACCGAAGAGCGTAAGCGCTTCGTCGAAGGCTTCGGCGTGCCGGGCCTCATCGCGGTCAGGCAGAATCCGAGCGGCAAGGCCAAGGAAGTCGCCCTCGCGATCGCGAAGGCCGAAGGGCTGACCCGCGCCGGCGTCCTCGAGTGCTCCTTCGAGCAGGAGACCTACGAAGACCTCTTCGGCGAACAGAACGTCCTCTGCGGCGGCATGGTCGACCTGATGAAGTACGGCTTCGAAACCCTGATCGAGGCGGGCTATCCGCCGGAAATGGCTTATTTCGAGTGCATCCACGAAGCGAAGCTCATCGTCGACCTGATCTATGAAGGCGGCATCCAGAAGATGAACGCGGTCATTTCGAACACTGCCGAGTGGGGCGAATACGACAACGGTCCGTGGATCATCGATCCGTCGGTCAAGGAGCGCATGAAGGAGTCTCTGCGCCGCATCGAATCCGGCGAATTCGCCGCCAAGTGGATCAAGGAAGCCCGCAACGGCGCCCCGACCCTCAAGGCGAAGCGCGCGGCCCTCGGCGAACATCCGGCGGAGATCGTCGGCAAGCGCATCCGCAGCCTCTTCCAGAAGAAGAACTGAGCTGCCGACCCGATCACCAATGTGATTTCAGACGGGATAACCGAATCGTGAAAGATGCGGTTATTCCGTTTTTGTCCATTCCGTTACCGGTGTTTTTTTGTCCATCCCGTTTGCGTTTTTTTCCATTTGCATCCGCCGAATCGCGTGATATCTTAATGGAACGGCCGCCGGTAACGGGCGGCAGCCTGTTCGACATGGCAAGCGACGATCAACAATTGAGGAAGAATTATGGCTCAGGTTTCGAGACTGGTGTGGCGTTCCACGGACGTGCCGGAAGAACTGCACACACTTCTGGCGACACTCGAGGAGGAATATCCGGTTTCCGGCTTCGGCCGCGGGCTGAAGCTCAAGGCGAAGCGGGTCAAGGGAGACGGAACCGTCTCCCGCGTGACCCGTTCCCCGGGCGAAGTGCTCCTTGAATACAACTCGATCGCCGGCGCTGCGCGCGGCATCGGCGCCGCGCTTGCAAAAATCGAATGCAAAGAGAGCACGCCGTTCAAGACGCTCGGCATCATGCTCGACGTGTCGCGCAACATGGTCATGACGGTCGATCACCTGAAAATGTGGTTCCGCCGCCTTGCGCTGTCTGGCTACAACATGATCATGCTCTATACGGAGGACACCTACGAGCTGCCGGACGAACCGTTTTTCGGCCATCTCCGCGGCGCCTACACCCTGGAGGAAATCCGGGAACTCGACGAATATGCGAAATGCCTCGGCATCGAGCTCGTCGGCTGCATCCAGACCCTCGGCCATCTTGAGCAGATCATCAAATGGGGCGGCGCCTACGACAAGGTCAGGGACACGGCCAGCGTGCTGCTGGTCGACGAGCCGAAAACCTACGCCCTGATCGAAAAGATGATCGCCTTCTGGAGCGAGGCGCTCGGCAGCCGCCGCATCCATATCGGCATGGATGAAACCCACGACCTCGGCCGCGGCCGGTTCCTCGACAAATTCGGCTACGAAAGCGGCTTCGAACTTTTCAACCGCCACCTGGGCAAGGTGAACGAGCTCTGCAAAAAAGCGGGACTCGCCCCGATGATCTGGTCGGATATGTACTTCCGTCTCAGCAACGCGGATCAGAATTACTACGATCTCGAGCATCCGATTCCGGACTCCGTCCGGAAGAAGATTCCGCAGAACGTCCAGCTCGTCTACTGGGATTACTATCATGAGGACGCCGCGATGTACGAGGCGATGATCAAGCGCCACCGCGACATCGGCTTCGAGCCGGTCATGGGTTCCGGCATCTGGACCTGGACCCGCCTCTGGTACGATCACGCCAAGACGGAAAAAACCGCCGTGCCGTGTATCCAGGCGTGCCGGAAACAGAAAGTTTCCGAACTCTTTTTCACGATGTGGGGCGACAACGGCGCCTACTGCAACTACGATTCGTCGCTGGCCGGGATCATCTATTGCGCCGACCTCGCCTACGGCGTCCCGGCGAACGATCCCGACAAGTTCACCTCGAAGCGGTTCGCGGCGGTCTGCCAGAGCAGCTACGAAGCGCATCTCGTCGCATCGAAGATCGAAGCGGCCGATGAATACGGCTGCAATCCGGCACTGATGCTCTGGGACGATCCGCTGCTCGGCGTGCTGTTCGACGACTGCCGCCGCCGCAATCCCGAGTTCGATCTCGAGCTGAGCGACCGCTACGACGAAATGCTCCGCAAACTCCTGCCGTATCAGGAGGAGTGCTTCGCCGGGGACTTCGAGCATATCATCAACGCGCTCCAGCTCCTGCTGCTCAAGCTCGAACTGCGCGGCGCCCTCGAAGCGGCCTACGACCGCGACGACCGGATCGCGCTGCGCCAGATCGCGGTGTCGCTGATCCCGTCGGTCATCGCGGCCGTCTGGGAGTTCGACGCTTCGTTCCGCCGCCAGTGGATGCGGACCGCCAAGCCGTTCGGGCTCGAAGTCATCCAGGCCCGCAATGCGGTTCAGGCCGCGCGGCTCGAGGAGACGGCGCTGCGGATCCGCGAATATCTCGACGGAACCGTCGCCTCGATCGAAGAGCTCGACGCGAGGCTCTCTCCGGCTGAAAAGACGACGAACGCCCTGTACACCTACAACCGGGTCGCCACCGGTTCCACCGGGCTCTGACGCAAAATGGATGCCACGGAACTACTGACACAGGCCCCGGGCGAGCGGATCGTCACCGATTCTCCCCGGCGGCGGCTCGTCAGCGAGCTGCGCGGGCGCAGGCCGGGCCGTGTGCTGGTCTTTACCGGGCGGCACTCGGCCGATGCGAACGGCGGCCGGCGTTTCATTGAGCAGGCCGCGCTGGAGGCGGGCCGGGAGACGGTCCGTTTTTCCGATATCGAAGCGGAACCCGCCATCGGCACCATCGAAAAGATGACCGCGCTGATCCGGCAGGAGAAGCCGGCCGCCGTCATTGCGCTCGGCGGCGGCAGCGCCATGGACGCGGCGAAGGCCGCTTACCTGTCCGCGCAATCGGGCTGGCCGCTGGCGGAGCACTTCGGCGTGAACCGTTACAGCGAACGCTGCCCCGATGCGGCGGCGGACCGGGTCATCTGCATCCCGACCACCTCCGGCACCGGTTCCGAGGCGACTCCCTACAGCAATATCGTCGACCCGGCGCAGCAGGTCAAAAAACTGATCGCGGAGCGCCTGATCGTGCCGGAACTCGCGCTTCTCGTGCCGGAGCTGACAAACAGCATGCCGGAAACGGTCACCCGGGCAACCGGGTGCGATGCGCTCGCGCACTCGATCGAAGGATTCCTGAATGTGCGGGCGGACCGGGCGAATCCCGATGCAGACGGCTGGGCGCTTGAATCGATCCGGCTGATCACGGAAAACCTGCCGCGGGCAATCGCCGACGGCAGGGACGAAACGGCGCGGCGGAACATGTGCATCGCCGCGACACTCGGCGGCATGGTGATCCGCTTCAAGCCGACCGGACTGCCGCACCTCGCAAGCTATTCGTGGTTCGGCAGACTCGAACACGGCATCGCCGTCGCCATGCTGCTGCCGGGCTGCTGGCGCTACTATCTCGGCAACCCGTCCGTGGCGGAGCGGACCATGCGGCTCGCCGGACTGTTTCCGGGCAGAACGCCGGAGGAAGTCATCGCTTCCTTCCGCCGTTTTCTGGATTCCGTCGGAGTGCCGGGCCGCCTCTCCGACTGTTCCGGCATCACGCCGGAACTACTGGCGGCGACCGCGCAGAGCGGCCCCGCCAACCGGATGAAACTCGAAAGCGCTCCGCGGCCGGTTCCGGTCGAGGAGTCCGCGCAGATCCTCGCATCGATTCTCGAAGATACATGGCAGGGAGAACAATCATGTTGAAACTTACCGCAATCGGAATGGCGGCGGCACTGGCCGTCTCGGTTCTCGGCGCCGCCGAACTGCCGACCATTTACCTCGCGGGCGATTCGACCGTCTGCGACTACAAGCCCGAACAGGCGCCGATGACCGGCTGGGGCCAGGCGCTGCGCGACTTCTGCAAACCCGGCGTCACCGTGCGCAACCTCGCGGTCGGCGGCCGCAGCACAAAGTCGTTTCAGGACGAGGGACGCTGGAAAAAGCTGCTTGCCCAGCTCAAACCGGGCGATTTCGTGCTGATCCAGTTCGGCCACAACGACCAGAAGAAAGACCGGCCGGCTCTTTACGCCGAAGCCGGAACCGACTACCGGGCCAACCTCGAAAAATTCGTGCAGGAGGTCCGGGCCGAACAGGCGACGCCGGTACTCTGCACGCCGGTCAACCGCCGGAGCTTCCCGAACGGGGTATTCCGCCGGAGTCTCGCCGAATATCCGGAAGTCGTCCGCGAGGTCGGGCGGAAGACCGGAACGGCGGTCCTCGACCTGAACGCCGCCACGGAAAAGCTGTTCCTCGCCGAAGGGGTGGAGGGAACCGTCAAATATTTCACGATCGTCGCCCCCGGCGAATACCCCGGCTATCCGAAGGGAGCGAAGGACAATACGCATTTTTCCTACCTCGGCGCGGTCACCGTCGCCCGGGAAGCGGTCCGGAGCGCACAGGAGCAGAAGCTCCCGCTCGCCGGACTTTTCATCAACATCAAATAAGGGTTACACACATGGTTCACGTCATTGCGCGCTGCGTCATCAAGGAAGGCAGCCTCGAAAAATTCCTGCAGATTCTGAACGACAACATTCCGAACGTGCTCGCCGAAGACGGCTGCATCCGCTATGAGGCCTGTCTCGACGCGGATGCCGGCGTCGGCGCTCCGGCCGACCCGAACGCGGTCACCATCCTCGAAACCTGGAAGTCGCCGGAACACCTGAAGGCGCATCTCGCCACGCCGCACATGGCCGCTTACCGCGAAGCGGTCACTCCGCTGCGCGAATCGTCGACCGTCACCGTCGTCAAACCGGCGTAACATCCGAACGGGAGGAGCGGGACCATGATCAGATATTCCATTGTCGTTCCGACGCTGAATGAACGGGAGAACATCCTGCTCCTCATCGGCCGCATCGAAAAAAGCGGCCTTGAAAACTACGAAATCATCGTCGCCGACGAAAACTCTCCCGACGGCACGGCCGCGGCGGTCAACGCCTACGCGGCGGAAGGCCATCCGAATGTCCGCGCCATCCTGAACGACGGCGAACCGGGGCTGAGCCCGAGCATCGTCAAGGGGTTCCGGGCGGCGCAGGGGGAGTTTCTCTGCTGCATGGACGGCGATCTCCAGCACGACGTCGCCGACCTGGCCGGTCTGCTCGGCGAGCTTGAAACGCACGATTTCGCGATCGGCTCGCGCTACGTCCGGGGCGGCGGCTTCCGGGAAAAATGGAATCCGTTCCGCGTTCTGGTCAGCCGGACCGCGGCGGCGATGGCGCATATCATCCTCGGCGTCCGGGTCAAGGACCCGATGTCGGGATTTTTCGCGCTGCGCCGCGAGGCATTCGAGCGGGCGGCGCCGCAACTCAGCCCGAAAGGCTTCAAAATCATGCTCGAGCTGCTTTACGTGCTGACCAACTCCCCCGAACCGTGCCGCGTGGTCGAGCACGGAATCACCTTCGGGCTGCGCGAGCACGGCAAAAGCAAGCTGTCGGCCAAAGTCATGCTCGACTATGTGGGCATGCTCTGCGCGCTCCGCCGCAGCAGGCACGCATAAGCGCCGTCGCTTTCGACGGACGGCAGCAGTTGTTCCGACGCCATCCGGGTAAAATCCGGATGCTCCGCCAGAAAACGTTCCGCCTGCTGCTCATTCTCCTCCGGCTCGATGCTGCAGGTGCTGTAGACCAGTTGCCCGCCCGGTGCGACCCGCGCCGCCGCGGCATCGAGAATCGAATGCTGCAAAACCGTGATCTTCCGCAGTTCCGCCGCGCCGAACCGCCACAAGGCGTCGGGACGGCGGCGGAAAACGCCGGTGTTCGAGCACGGCACATCGGCCAGCACCAGATCGAACTCCCCGGCCAGCTCCCGCGGCTCCGCCGTGATCACCGCGAAATCGAGTCCGCGCCGGCGGAAATTCTCCTTCGTCTGCTCCTGCCGCCGCGCCGAACGGTCAGCGGCGACGAGCGATGTTCCCGCCTTCATCCGCTCGCTCAGCAGCAGCGATTTTCCGCCCGGCGCCGCACAGACGTCGAGAATACGGCGGACCGGCTCCATGCCGGGCAGAGACGCGGCGAGCGTTGTCGCCGGGTCCTGAATGTAAATCCGCCCTTCCCGCATCGCCTCGGAATCGAGCACCAGACCCGGCTTCGGGCTTTCGAAGAAGCGGAACGGCCCGCGGCACGGAACCGCCGTACCCTCCCACTCCGGCGGCGGCTCGAATCCCCGTTCCGCGCGGAACGTGAACGGCGCCGGAGACAGGAAAGCCCGGCACATCGCAGCAAGCTCTTCCGGCGAATAACGGCCGCGCCAGCGCTTCAGAACTGCGGGAGGCAGAACTTCCTCCGGCGCGTCATCAACCGGCGGCAGCTCGCGCACAGCGCGGCGCAGCACGGCATTCACGAACTTCGCTTCGTTCGCATTGCCGGCCGATTTGGCCAGCTCCACAGCGACATTGGCCGCCGATTCGGGAACGATTCCGCTCTGAAAACGAATCTGGGTCAGCACGGCGGCGAGCAGCCGCCGGAGACGCGGACGCGGCGGACGGCAGGCAAGCGTATCGATCCATTTGTCCACAAACCGCTTGCGGCGGAAATAAAAAAAGAGCAGACTGCCGGTCGTCCGCCGCAGCTCCGGATAGTCGAGCGCCGAATCGAGCGCATCGTCAAGGCTCCGTTCTCCCGCCCCGACCGATGCAAGCACCCGGCAGGCGTCGGCAAGCACATGCGTCGCCGTGTCGGAGTTCACCTTTCGCATTCGTCGCCCAGATACCGGCCGGGAACCAGATAGTTGCGGATATAATCGATCACCGAGTCGCGCAGGCTCGTCGCCTCGCGCCCGTAGCCGAGCGCCCTGAGTTTGTTCATCTCGGCTTTCGTATAGTACTGGTAACGGTCGCGCAGATTCTCCGGCATATCGATATACTCGATGTCGACCGGCTTGCCGAGCGCTTCGAAGGCGGCGGCGGCAAGCGCGTTCCAGGTTTCGGCCCGGCCGCTGCCGATGTTGTAGATTCCGGCTCCCTGCGGATGCTCGAAGAGGAAGAGGACCATATCCACCGCATCCTTCACATAAAGGAAGTCGCGCATCTGCTCGCCGTCGGCATATTCGGGGCGGTAGGAACGGAACAGCTTCAGCTTTCCGCTCGCCGAAATCTGCTCGAACGCACGCAGCACGACACTGCGCATATCCCCCTTGTGCCGCTCGTTCGGCCCGTAGACATTCGAGAATTTGCAGCCGGTGATCGACGCAAGCGCGCCGTGCCGCTTCGCCCAGAGGTCGAAAAGCTGCTTCGAGTAGCCGTACATGTTCATCGGCCGCAGCTCCTCGATCCGCGACTCGTCGTCAACGTAGCCGCGGCTGCCGTCGCCGTAGGTCGCACAGCTCGACGCATAGAGAAAACGGATGTTCCGGGCAAGGCAGTATTCGGCCAGCTCTTTCGTCGCATGGTAATTGTTGTCGATCAGGTATGACGCATCCCGCTCCATGGTCGAGGAACAGGCCCCCATATGAATCACGCCCTCGATGCGGGCGCCGTTGAAACCGCCGGCGGCAAGCCGGGAGCGGAACGCTTCCTTCTCCATATAGTCGGAGAAGGAGAGCGCCGAGAGATTCTTCCATTTGTCCGAATTCCCGAGGTGGTCCACCACCAGGATGTCTTCGATGCCGCGCCGGTTCAGGCCCCAGACGACGGCGCTGCCGATCAGGCCGGCGCCTCCCGTTACGATATACATGGTCAATTGCTCCAGAATTTACTGCCGCGCGACGAGCCGGGCGCCCGCATCGCGTTGTCCGCCCGGGTCAGGATCGAATTCTGGCCGCTCTGCAGCGGCCCGGTCAACCCGGTCAGATAGATCGAAAAAAGAAAGCTCTGCTTATAGCGGTCGTCATCGGTATCCCGCTCCCACTGGAACCCCGCGGCAACCTCCCAGCAGTGGAAGTTGCGGACCACCTGCAGCGTGTGGACATCGATATACCCCTCCTGGACATCGTAAGACATCGCGTACGACGCGAAGGTCCGGCGGTCCGGCGTGATCGGCAGCCGGACGCTGAACTGGAACTGCTCCGTGTGCTCACTGAAATATTTGTTGAAGAACGAACCGGCGTCAAGCTGAGTCAGCGTGGACCCCATCGAATAGGCGCTGCGCGACGCATAGGGGCGGTGGTAGATGTAGGAAAACGTGAAATCCCAATCGTCCGCCGGCGAATACTTCAGCGAAATATTCCAGCGGTTCAGCCACTTGAGGTTGATGCCGGGATGCCCGGCGTCGCGGCCGTCGCGGACCGTCTCCGGCACTTTGCCGTTGTTGCCCCCGGCGTCGATCGAAAACAGCGTGGAAACCGTGAAGCCCTTGAACGGCGTCGCGCTCAGAATCGTGCAGAAATCGCCGATCTGGCTGAAGCCTTCCTCCTTGCGCATATGCAGATCCCAGTAGTTCTCCATCGTGAAGTAGTCGCGGATCGAGCTGCCGTCCCGGGTCTGAAGACGGTTCTCCAGGCCGAAGCGGATGAAATGCTGCTCATCGATCCGGTCGATGTCGTCGAAGTAATAAAGATGGTCGCGCTTCACGTTCGGCTTCGGAATCAGCGTGTAATTGATATACGGCCGAATCACGTGCCGCAGACCATCCAGCGCCAGAAACGAACTGCGGACATCCTGCCAGGAGTTATAGATTTTCGTGGAAGCCTCCACGCCGATTTCCCCGGCGAACCGCAGCTTCGCCTTGCCCTTGTCGTCATAATTGTGCAGCAGCATCCCCCGCGTATTCTGCGGGTCGGCGGCCTGGAACAGCGTATTGAGGTCCTCGACCGTCACCTTCTCCTTCGACGTGTTGGAATAGGCGGTCAGCTTGAGGCCGGCGCGCGGCACCAGCGTCAGCCAGTCGAAACGGAGCGGAAAATACAGGAAGTGCGTCGTATCGAGACGGAAGCTCGAATAATTCTTCAACTTCTCGTTCGGATACCGTTTGGTGTCCCAATCGAACTTGATCCAGTCCATCTTCATGTAATCCATCGAAAGATCGCCCTGGTAGTAGAAGTTCGTGTTGAGGATCTGCTGGCGGTGCGCATCAAGGCGAAAACCCGGCAGCCGCTGAACGGTCGTGTAAAAGCTGTTGACCTTCGGCCGGACATAAAGCGAGGCGCTGAAATGGTCGAACTGCTGTTCGAGCGACATATAGGTCGCCGGCTGCGGATTGCGGTTGTAGCGCCCCGAGAAAAAGTCCCGCGTGAAATAGGGGTCGCTGATGACCTCCAGCGCACCGCGGAAATCAAGGCGCGGAGTGATGTGCGTCACATTCGAAATCCGGAAGTCGTAACGTCCCTTCGGCACCCTGATGCGGTATTTGTCGTAGTCATCCGTCTTGTTCGGGTCGAAGTCCCAGATGCCGTAGCCGAAGATTTCGGTCCGCGAGTTGTCCGTCTCGAAGTCGGCCTTGGCGCCGTAGCCGTAGCCGCGCTTCGAATAATAGTCGCCGAGCAGCTTGACCGACGCATACGGGTATTCGCTGAAGTCGAACCGCTTCGAAAGCATCACGTAATAGCCCCAGTCCGACGCTTCGCCCCACTGGATGCTGAACAGCCCCAGCGATTCGTCCTTCGGCTTGTAGAAAACCGGCAGCCAGAGCACCGGCACTCCGTAAACCTTCCAGAATCCGTTGGTCAGGAAGACGGTGTGATCACCGACATCGGTGTCGATCGTCTCCATGCCGTAGAACTCGGTCGTATGCGGCGTAAACTGCGCCTCGGTACAGCCGATCGAATAGTGGCCGTTGTCGTCCTCCAGATAATTGCAGGAGCTGATCTCGGCGTTTTTAACGGTGATGATGCCGTCCGGCTTGCGTTCGCCCCGCTCGGCCCGGCAGACGTAGGTCTTGAACCGGAACTGGGCGTCCTCAAACTGAAAGTATCCGCTGTCCAGATTGCCGACCAGCCGCTGCGCCTTGATGTTGTCGGTAAGCATCGAAATGCTGACCTGAACCGACAAATCTCCCCAGACGTCACCGGTGATGCCGAGAAGCGTCACACTGCAGTTCGGCGTATTCTGAATCCGGGCGAGCTTCGCCATATCGACCACGCCGCCCGAATTTTCCCAGCGGTAGACCTGGACATTGCCGACCGCCTCGATATCCCTGCTTTCGATGTTGATCGTGGCCTGGTCGGCATAAATCTCCAGATCGCCGGCCGGAATATAGACCCCTTTCGCCACGATGTTCTGCCCGACAAACTGCCAGCTGTCCGCATTGAACTCCTTGAAGGAGGCGAAATTCAGCTTCGAAGCGCCGAGGCTCGCAGCCTGCAGCGGCGCCGCCAGCGCCGCCGCAAGCGCAAAGGCCGCAAGCAGAAATTTTCCTTTAGCCGAGAGCAATCGCGTCATCCTTCCTTCTCATAGAGGCGCTTGAGCTCCAATTCGGTCGCCATGGTGTAGCAGCCGCCGCAGTCGAGCGTGCCGGCCACGGCGGAACCGAGCTTCGCAATCTCGCTGACCGGCGTCAGCGGCATATCCGGCGCATTCGGAAAAATCACAGTCTTGCCCGGGAACTTCGCATTCATCACCGCCTCAAGCCCCTGCTTCAGCGCCTTCATGCCGCCGACAGCCGCAAGCGCGGTCACCGGATTCAGCTCCCCGGTCTCCGCCAGCACGAGCGTGTGGCGCAGGTGCTCGGTGCGGCTGCCGCTCGAACCGATATACCGGCAGCCGCGGTTCACCATGCCGTCGATCGAGAGCATTCCCTCGACTCCGGCCGGAATCCCGGCAAAGATGTTCATGAGGCCGTCTTCGCCGAGATAATTCGCGGCGTGGGCCAGCACCGGCACGACCGGCACGAGCATGATGATGTCGTCGAATCCCTCCGGAGCGAATTCGCGCAGCAGAGCGTCGAACTCCTCTTTCGAAAGCGACGACGGATTCACGGCCTTGAATTCGATGCCGCGTTCCGCGATCGTTTCGGCGAGCAGCCGTTCGACGTTCGCGATGCGGGATGAATCCATATCGGTCACGAGAATGCGCGCCGGCCCCTCCGGATTCTCGACCGCCAGCTGCGTATGCATCTGGCCCATGGCGCCGGCTCCGCCGGGCAGCCAGCACGTGCCGCCCTTCTTCACTTTGCTGCGGACATTCCGGCCGTAGGCTGCCGACAGGACGGTCCCCGGCGCACCCTGATAGAAAAAGCCTTCATAATGAATCCGGCCGACGTCGAACATGCCGCTGCGGCCGGCGTAGTCGCCGATGAAACTCGTGACCGCGCCGCGGCTGCCGAGCTTGGCCGCCGGTTCCGCGAACTCGGCAGGAAGATTGCAGAGAAAAATGTCATCGAACTGGACGCCGGACGGGATTTCGTCCACCAGCGTCATTTTGACGCCGAGCTCGGCATTCAGCGCTTCAACCGCCTCCGGGGCCAGCCCGAAGCCGACCACGCTGGCCGGAGCCGCCTTCTTCAGCGCCTCGCCGGCGCCGTAAATCTGATTGTCGCCGGCCGCGATGAAGACCCGGCCGTTCGGCAGCGGGGCGGTGCGGTTTTCGATCATATAGCTGGCCTGCACACAGGTCCACGGCTCAAGCAGCGCGGCGACGGCGGACGGCATATCGTCGGAGATCGGCAGCAGATAGCACCCTTCGTCCCCGTTCAGGATGCGCTGGTCGATCACGCTGTACTGCTCCATGCCGCCGTTGATCGCGTAACCGTAGGCGAATCCCCTGCCGTTCACATACACGTCGGCCTGAATGATGAAGCGCTGGCCGACATCGAACTTGTCGGCGACCTTGTCTCCGACCTTCACGACGGTCATGACCGCCTCGTGGCCCGGAATCACCGGGTCCTTCTTCAGATCCTTCGAAATCACGCGCGGATGCGCCTCACCGGCCCGGATCAGTTTGACATCGGAGAAGCAAAGGCCGATCGCATCGATCCGCACCAGAAGCTCATCGGGCCCGATCTCGGGCACCGGAATCGTGCAGGGACAGTCGTTCACGCCGAAATTTTCCATCCCCGCCCCGAACAGCGGCCACGCCAGCATCTTCTCCGGAATCGAAACGTTGCTCATCTTCTTCCCTTCTCTCCCTTATTGCTCGGAATCCATCGCCTGCCAGGAGGCCAGACGCGACTGAATGAACCCGATAATCTCCTGCTGCAGGGCCTGGCCGTTCCCTTCGACGGCGCGCGCCGGCGCGAACTCGAAATAGACGCCGCGCTTCGGCCGCACCGGCCCCATATCCCGCAAATATTTCCCGTTGCCCAGAAAGTCCGTTTTCAGGGCGAACGGCAGCACCCGGACGCCGGCCGACTTCGCCAGCTTGATCCCGATGGAATTGAACTTCGCCGCGTCGAACGTCTCGCTGCGGGTCGACTGCGGGAAAATGATGATCGACCGGCCGGATTCCAGCACCTTTTTCCCGTCGCCGAGCACGGCGCGCAGGTCGTCGCGCGGGTTCTCCCGGCCGACCGGAATCGCCCCGAGCGACCGCATGATATCCCGGAAAAACGGCACCGTCAGCAGCGACTGCTTGATGACGAACGTGAAATCGAGATACTCCCGCGCGACCGCATGGAAAAGCGCGGTTTCCAGCAGACTCATATGGTTGCCGATCAGGACCACCGGCTCGCCGGAGACATCGCGCAGATTTTCCAGACCGCGCAGGTGGATCCTGCCGCCGCACTTCTCGACCAGGCGGAAGTTTTTGTTGGAGTAATAAATCTGCCGCTCTTTGTCGAGCCGCCCGCGCCGGCCGCAGCGTCCGGTCCGTGCAAATATGCCGAAGTTGTTCAGATAAAAGTACCAGCGGCTGCCGAGCGACAGACGGTAAAGCATGGACTTCCGCATACTTTCCGGCGTATCATAAGCGTCGCCGGCGAAAAGATATTGACCGTGTTCCATTGACCTGCAATCGAAATATGATTAAATAAAAATCCCGAACGCGTTAATATATCATGCGTTCCCGCAAAATGCAATTACGGGATCAAAGATCGAAATCGTCGTCCAGGACCGACATCTCGTCTTCCACGAAATTCAGCGCCATCTTGAACGCGGCCGCCCGGTGGCTGATCCGGTTCTTGAGTTCCTGCGGCATTTCGCCGAAGGTCTGGTCGTAGCCGTCGGGCAGGAAAATCGGGTCGTACCCGAAGCCGTCCGCGCCGCGCGGCGCGTCGACGATGCTCCCCTTCACCTCTCCCTCGAAGGTCTCGATCACCTCGCCGTTGATCGCGATTGCGATCGCGCAGACGAAGCGGGCGCGGCGGTTCTCCTTATCCTTCAGCTCCTCGAGCAGCTTCGCAATCCGCTCTTTGTCGGTCGGCGCGTAGCGAGCCGAGAAGATGCCGGGGCGGCCTTCGAGCGCCTCGACCTCGAGCCCGGAGTCGTCGGCAAACGCCGGCACGTCGCAGTACCTGCAGGCGGCCAGCGCCTTCTTCGCGGCATTTTCGCGAAACGTCGCGCCATCCTCCTCGACGCCGGGGAAATTCGGATAATCGAGCAGGGACTTCAGTTCGACCTTCTGCCCTTCCAGGAGTTTCGCGTACTCCTCCACCTTATGCGCATTGCTCGTCGCGACAACAATATAAGCCATGATAAATCTTGAAACTCCTTGCGTTCTCTTTCCTGTCATATATATTATAACTGAAACGGACGCTTTACAAATGAATCTCGAAATTTGCGGCAAACTTTTTGAATCTTTCCGGGGCGGAACGCTTTACGCGGGCTTCTCCGGCGGGGCGGACAGCACGGCGGTTCTGCTTGCCGCCCGGCTTTACCGGGAACGCATCGGCTTTCGCCTCACCGCCGTCCATTTCGACCACGGGCTGCGAGGCGAAGAGTCACGCGGCGAAGCGCGCGATGCCGCCCGGTTCGCCGCGGCGCACGGCATCGAATTCCGATTGGTCGAGCTGCATCTCGCTCCGGGCCCGAACCTCGAAGCGCGGGCCAGGAACGCGCGCCTCGACGTCTGGAAGCGGCTTGCCGGGAACCGTCACGATGCCGCGGTCATCCTCGGGCATCACGCCGACGACCGGGCCGAAACGCTGCTGCTGCGGCTGCTGCGCGGCTCGAATGCGTCCGGCCTCGTCCCGCTGCGCGAACGTTCCCGGGTCGAAGGAGTGACGTTCCTGCGGCCGCTGCTGCGGTTCCGGCGCAGTGAAATCGAAGCCTTCCTGCGCGACAACGGCATCTCCGGCTGGGCCGTCGATTCGAGCAACGCCGACGAGTCGCTGACGCGCAACGCGCTCCGCAACCGGATTCTGCCCGCCCTGTACGATCTGACGCCGGGGAGCGAAAGCGGCCTCTTCCGCTCGCTCGACGCGCTGGCGGACGACGCCGTTTTCCTTGAGGCCGAGGCCGACCGGCGCTGGAACGAAATCGCAGGGACAGTTGAAATTCCGTTCGGTTTCTGGCGCCGGCAGCCCCCCGCCATGCGGGTGCGGCTGCTGCGGCGGTTCCTCGCGGCGGAGTCGGGGCGCGACTTCGTGCCGAACCGCAGCTTCCTCGACCGGTTCGAAGCGATGCTCTCCGTCCCCTCCCCCGAGCTCCGGCTGCTGCCGGTTGACGCGGAACGCACGCTCGCCCTGCGGAATGAATCCGTCTCGTTCCTGCGGAATCCCCCGGCAAACCCGGCCGCCTGGCGCTGGCGCGAGCTCCCGGAGACGGTGTGGAACGGCTTCCGCCTCACCGTCGAAACCGTTTCCGCGGCGGGGCCGGTCACGCTTTACGAAGCGCTGTTCGACGCGGATGCGCTGCCGGACGAACTGATCCTCGATCGGCGCCGCGACGGCGACCGCCTCGTCCCCTTCGGAGAAGCAAAGCCGAAACCGCTCAAAAAGCTGCGCTGCGACCGGAAGATCCCGGCCGGCAGCCCGCTTCCGGTCCTGCGCACGAATGCCGGAACAATACTCTGGGCCCCCGGCATCCGCCACTCGAACCATGCGGCGGCGACGCCCGCGACTGCCCGCCTCGTGCGCTTCGCCTGCGCAGCGATTCCCGCTGAGGTTCAGGGGTCCGGAACCGGTACTCCTTCCGGAAACTAGATCTGTTCCCGTTTTTTATTCCTGCATTTCTTTATCCTGAACGGCTTTCACTTCGGCAAGCCGTTCATCGATGTGAATGATCCGGCCGGAGCCGGTCATTTTTTCCTGATGATGGCTTCTGTCATATAATCAAACAATACCGGAACGGAATTTTGAATAACAGGAATGTTCCAAACAGGTTCCCGCATAAAATCTTCTGCTTTTCTTTCTTCAATCAACAGCAGCGCTGATTGCGGCATGGACTCCTTCCGCACCCTCCGGAGTTCATCCCCATATGCCGCAGCCGAAAAAAAATGCTTTTTTCGCCCGCGGCACTTGACATTTTCATCAAAATGCATCATAATAATATATAGCACGAGCTATGAAACCATTTTTTCGCTCATGCTGTTTTTAAAAATCGCAAATATAGCACGAGCTATAACAGTTATTTTCCGGCTCATCCTTTTACCGGTTGCCGGATCGGCACAAACAATAACAGGATTCCTATCATGATTGACAATACCCGGCAGGGACAGCAGGTGACGGCGGCAATGCTTGCCAAACACGCGGGAGTCTCGCGCGTCGCGGTCTACGCCGCCTTCAATCCCGGAAAAAAGACGACGGTCGGCATCAGCGAAAAGACGAAAAACAAAATCCTGGCGGCGGCGGAGGAACTCGGCTACATCCCGAACGACCTCGCCCGCACGCTGGTCTCCGGCCGCAGCCGCAATATCGGGCTGCTGCTGCAATCGAACCGGTCGGCCATGTCGCAGCAGCTGATCGCGGCGTGCAGCCGGCTCTTCGTCGACAACGGCTACCTCGTCATCTCGGAGTCATCGGACGAGGACGAGAAACGCGAGCGTGAGATCCTGAACCGCTTCCTGATCCGGCGCGTCGACTGCGTCGTCATCTCCTGGGTCGATGAGGAGAGCAACGCGGACCTGCGCAAACAGTTCGGCCGGTGCGGAATCCCGATCATCAACATCCGGAACCGCGAGCCGGATTTCGATTACTCAGCCGCCATCAGCTTCGACGAAGGGCAGGTCATGCGGCAGATCTGCGGACTGCTGGCGCGATGCGGGCTCCGGAAGCTGTGTTACGCCGGTATCGGAGGACGCGGGAACAATTCGAGCCGCTGGCGCCATACCCACCTCGAAAGCGCCGTCCGGGAGCACTCCGGCATGGAGCTCGCCGGAGAAGTCAGCTTCGCCTCCGCTGAAGAGTGCCGCGCCTACGTGCGGACTCTGCGCGACCCGGCGAAGCGTCCGCAGGCGATCGTCTGCTACAACGACCGCATCGCCCAGCTGGTCACGATCGAACTGCGGCTGTCCGGAATCCGGGTCCCGGAGGAGATCGCCGTAACCGGCGTGGACGGTTACAGCGACCGATTCGATCTCGTCGCGCCGACCACGGTCCGGCTGCCGGTCGCGGAGATGGCCGGGGAGATTTACCGGATCTTCAGCAGCTCCGACTACCGGCGGCAGCTGGTCCGCATCGCTCCGGAGCTGATCGAACGAGAAACAACGCCCAACCAACCACAAGAGGCTTTATCATGAGAAAAACCCGTTTCACGCTGATCGAACTGCTTGTCGTCATTGCAATCATCGCGATCCTCGCCTCGATGCTTCTCCCGGCCCTCCAGCGGGCGCGGTCGACGGCGAAGAAAAGCTCCTGCTCCGGCAACCTTCGCCAGATCGCCTTCGGCCATATCGGCTACAGCGACGACTACAACGACTATATCGCCGCCGGAATCCGCTGGCCCGGCAACATTGTCTGGCCGACCTCGCTGGCGCCTTACATGGGCAAAAACGCCAATGGCAAAGCGTTTTTCTGCCCGGCCTCCACCGAGGAGAACAGCAAATCGATGAAGGACTTCGTCGCGCTGCACGAGACCTCGTTCAAGTTCGGCGACAACGCCCGCCTCAGCTACGGACAGAACGTCAATCTGTCCCAGCAGCGGACAACGCGGAAATACGGAAAGCGGGGTCAGTTCAAGCACCCGGCCAAAACCGTGCTCGTGCTCGACGGCAATATGCCGAAAGCCCCGGACGAAGGAGTCGTCGCCCATTACACGTACACCCAGATTCCGGCGGAAGTTTCGGGGGGAAAGGCGTTTTTCGGAACCGGATACGGCCACTCGGACGGAATCAACCTCTGTTTTCTCGACGGGCATGTCGATTATGTCGGGCCTACCCTGATGAGCCAGGCCCGGGCGAAAAAAGGCCACGCCTACTGGGGCAAACTCGGTTTCAACTGGAACACCTCCGATAACAATTGATTGAAAGGAATCCCATGCGGCTGATTCATTCCATGGCGGCAGCCCTGCTGCTGTTTTCCGCACCGGTGCTTTCGGGCGCCGGAGTGATCTGGGTCGAAGGCGAAGAAGCCCGGAACACCAGCTTCTCGCCGGGCGTCGCCCCGCTCTCCGACGGCAGGGCCGCCGGGGCCTCCGGCGGGTTGTACCTGAAGAACGACCGCGCCGACGCCTCCGGCAAAGAAGCGCCGCGCTTCGCGGAATACGAGTTCAAAGTGGCCGAACCGGGCTCCTACCGGCTCTGGATCGCCTCGACTCCGCTGGTGACGGGCTGGGCCTCCCCCTATTCGATCGGCTGGCTCGACCGGCCGGAACGGACCGACATGGCCGGGAAAAAATACCGCGGCGTCCCCTACGGGCGCGGAAAAAACGAACAGTTCTTCTTCTGGCACGACGCCGGAACGCGCGACTTCCCCGCCGCCGGAACCTATACGCTCCGCATCGAGACCGGCACCCCCCGCGCCTCCGATTCGAAGGTTGTGGTTTTCATCGACGCGCTGGCGCTTACCTCCGACCTGAACCAGCTCCCGGCCGGAAACAGCCCGGCTGGTTCCCCCGGCGCCCTTCCCGCGCCGCCGAAAGGGACCCTGGTCTGGCGCGAAGCCGAACTGCCCGATGAAAGCAATCTCGGCGTGCGCGCCAACGTCCCCTTCCTGAATGAAAAAGGACAGGGCGCCTCGGGCGGCATGTACTTCAACATCGACCGCAAAGCGGATGCCGAAAAGGCGCCGGAAGGATATTACGCGCAGTACGACTTCAACATCCCGGCTCCGGGCGCCTACCACGTCTGGATCGCCGCCACACCGTTCAACGCGGGCTGGGCCTCCCCCTGTTCGATCCGGTGGGACGACGAGCCGGCAATCGACCTGGCCGGACGCAGACCGTACAGTCCGCCGTACGGCTTCGACCATCCCCGCGCCTACTTCTTCTGGACCAAAGCCGGCGTAAAGAACTTCACGAAGGCCGGAAAACACACGCTGCGCGTCATCGCCGACCGCCCGCGCGGCAACACGGACAACATCCGCGTTTTTCTCGACGCAATCGCGCTGACCGCCGACCCCGCCTGGGCGCCGCGCGGCAACCGTCCGCCGGGTTCCCCGTGGCAGGGCGTTCCGAAGGGCGCGACTCCGGAGGAACGGAAGGCGAACTTCCGCAAGGCGATCTATGACATCCAGATGCAGACTTATCCGGCCAAGCTCGCCGAAACCAACGAGGAGTGGAATCCGGAAACCACCGCCGAGGTCCTGCGCAAGATGAAGGCGCGCCCGCTGCCCGCCCCCTCGGCCATCGGAAGCCGCAAACAACTGCGCTTCGGGCTGCACGGCATCGAAAAGCCGTTCGTGCAGGTCGGCGCGGACGAGGAACGGACCGCTGCGGCGCTCGATCTGCTCGCCCGGGCCGGCGTCGAATTCCTGCGTACCGCCGAACCCTGCTGGCACCGGCTCGGCAACGTCCCCGGCACCTTCGACTACCGCCAGCTCGACTATGAAATGTCGCTCGCCCGGAAGCACGGCATGAAACTCATGCTGACCATGGGCTTCGCGCCCGCTCAGTACGGCAAGGGCAGAGGCAACAAGCTCGCGGCCTGCAAGCCGGAGTATTACGGACTCTACCGCGACTATCTGGACGACCTCTTCCGCCATGTCCCGGAAGAAATGATCCACTCGGTCGAGCTTGCGAACGAAGTGGACGCCTCGCATGTCTGGTGGGTCGGCGACAGTACGCCGGAGGATTATGTCGAAGAGGCGAAGATGACTTGCGACGCGCTCAAGCGGGCCTACCCGAACCGCAAATTCCCGTTCCTCGGCTTCAGCGCGACCTGGTCCAGCGTCGAGCGGGACCGGGCCGAGGGGCGCGGCCGCGCCTGGGTCGAACGCGCCTTCGACGCCGGAGCCGACCGCTGCTTCGACGCCTATTCGCTGCACTACACCTGGAGTCCGCCGAAATGGGGCTTCGCCGACTGGATGCGCGCCGAACGTGCAAAACGCGGCTTCGCACCCAAACCGCTTCATAACAGCGAAGAGTCATGTTACGGCCACCCCGGCGACCTTATGAAGCTCTTTGCGCGCAATCTCTTCCTGCAGGATATGGAGAGTGTGACCTACTTCCTCGCCCGCGATTTTCAGGAGGTCGGCAATCTGCTCTACTCCGGACTCTTCGACCTGAACTGGCAGCCGAAGCTCCGGCTGCTCGCCTACGCCGCCTCGACCGACGCGATGCGCGGCCGGAAGCTCGTCGGCATGGCCGATCCGGCGACTGGACTTGAAGCGTATGTGCTCGAAAAAGAATCCGACGACGCTTACGGCCCCCGCTACGCCATCGTCGGCTGGGCGCTCGACCGCGCGGAGGAAGGGATGCATTCGAGCCAGAAGGCCCACAGCGTCAACGTCTCCGGCTGGCGAGGCGTCAGGGAGGCCGTCAGCTGGCGGCTCGACCCGGTCCCCCCGAATTCCGACGGTTCAATCACCGTTCCGAATGAACCGCTGACCGTCTATGCCGACGAGCTGCCGGAGTGGCGGCTCCTGACCCCGAAAGAGTGGCGCGAACGCAAGGTCGCCGTCACCGTCCGGGGACAGGATGCCGGTATCCTGCCCGGCCAGGCCCTGCCGGACGGACGGTAACCGTTCGGACAAAAAAATTCCCGGAGGAGGACAGGGTCTGTCCATCTCCGGGAGTTTTGCGCTGCGGTCAGCGGGTCAGCAGATAGACCATCACGCCGCCCGGACGCGAAGCGGTGTCCGCCGTAAAACGGAGCCTGCCGTTTTCATAAGTCGACGGGACGCTGCCGTTCGGGGAGCCGTCGAACTTCAACGCTTCGACCTTCATCCGCGGCAGAGCAAGTTCGACGTCGGCCCGGCACTTTTCGAGCAGGATCGGCAGCTCTCCCCAGCTTTCGAGCAGGCTGCGGCGCTCATTCGAAAACTTCTGCCTGGTCGCGCCGAGGTTCGGCATCTGGATGAACAGAAGCCTGCCGCTTTCGGCCAGCGGTTTGCCGTCGAGCGACAGCAACGCGGCCGTCTGATAACGGTCGGCGCCGGCAAGATGCATGACCCGGCCCGCCATCGTGCCGCTGAAGGTCAGCACTTCGCACTGCGGAGCGACGATCTTCAGCGTCTTCGCCTTCGAATCGAGCGTGATCTGTCCGCCGGCGCTCGTGATGACTCCGGTTTTTCCGAGCTTGCCGAGAGCGGCGCGGGCGGCGGCGGGAAGCTGCTTCTCCCAGTTGTCATTGAGTGCATTGACCTTCTGCACGCCGGGGAACGAAACGGCGGGAGAGAGCGTGCCGATCCGGCCGTAGAGGCCGAGTTCGGTGAACGCCGCCGGATAATCACCGTCATTCCCCGGAGGCCCCGCCAGCGCGCGGAGCTGTTCCGGCGTGCAGCTGAAGGCGAAGGCCGGTCCGGCCGGACGAACATAACCGCGCATGAAAAGCAGGTAAATGATGCGCTCCGCCAGCTGCGCCTGCGGGTCGTTGACGACGTCGAAGCCGCGCGGCACATCGACCTTCTTCATATTGTCCCGGCTGTGCGACCAGGCGAACCGGTAGAGGCCGTCCCAATCCTGCAGCCCGGCATAGCCGCCGATCAGCGGAGCCGCCTCGACCCGGTACGGGTTCGGATTGCAGAAGTTGAATTCCGTTACCGTGTACGGCTTGCCGAAGATCCGGGTCGGCATCAGGTAACGCGGATTCTGCGCAAGACGCGAGATGGACGACATGTTCGAGAACAGATACGGCATCCGCCACTGCTGCACCGGAAAGCGGGGGTGGTCCCAATACTGGTGGTTGTCCACGAAATCCAGATGTTCCCGCACGCCGTTCAGGGTGAACTTGCTGGTCATGTTGAGGTCGGTGACCAGCGCGGTCAGCTTCAATTCATCCTTCAGGAACCGCTTCTGTTCTTCGATGCTCCTGATCTGAAGATCGTTCAGGAACTCGATGAAAAGACCGCCGCGGGAGGCGCGGTTCTCCGGTGTGTCGAGTCCTTTCTCCTTCAGGTATTCGACATACCTTTCCTCGAAAAGCGGGACGAGCGCCGGATTGCGGTTCCAGAGGGAGACGAGCGGATTTTCATTCACGAGATTCAGCGAGTAGAGCGCGGGATCCTCCGCGTAGGTCAGCCCGGTGTACGGATTCCGGTGAGTCAGCAGCCGCCGGGCGAACTCTTTCCAGTTCGCCATCGCCGACTTGCTGAGCGGAATCAGGCTCTTCATCTCGAAGCCGTAACGCTCAAAGGTGCGACCCTCGCGTTCCTTCACATTGTCGCCCGGACGCATTTCGCGGCTCGCGTAGAGATCGAGGCAGAGGTAGATGCCGTGCTTTTTAAGCTCCGCGAACAGATAGTCGAACTCGTCGAGCGCCTTCGGATCGAAGGTCAGCGAATCGGCCGCGCGGGGATCGAGCAGGCCGTTTTCGAAGTGGTGAAAACGAACCGTGTTGTAGCCGAGCCGGGTCGCCTTGGTCACGAAATCGTCGGCCAGCGCCTTGTCGAGATAATTCGAGGAACCGACCAGGTTCGGGCCGAAGAAGCGGATCCGCTTTTCCGGCGCATCACGAAATGAGAAATGTCCGGCCCGGTTGACCGTCACCGGTCCGTACTTGCCGGCCGGCGCGTCGAGATAGACCGAAAAATCAAGCGGAGACCCCGCCGCGGTATTGCCGTTGTATTCGACCGGCATCCAGTTTTTATCCGCAACGATATACGACGGAGTTTCGATCTGCCGGAGATTCAGCCTGCGGTCGCCGAGCGTGGCGCCGACGATCATCCAGACAGCTTCGCCGCCGTCCGCCGCTTTGAAGGTCAGCCTGGACGGTGTGGCGCCGACCGGAAACTGCGACAGATAGAGCCCGACAAACGACTCTTTGTTCTCCCCGGTCCAGGCGACGGCGCCGTTCGCAACGCCGTAGGGCTGCCACCAGTTGCCGACGTCGCGGCCGGCAAGCACAGGAAACTCCTTCGCGCCGCCGTCGGCGTACTCCGCGACGAGCATGCCGACCGGCTTCGGCGGCTTCGGCGTCCAGGCCGAAGCGTGCAGCAGATACAGATACTGGAACCCCTCGCCGGCTCCATCGAGCGCAACGCTTTTCTCCGCCGGGAATTTCCGCTGCCCGGAAGAGAGCACGAGGCAGGAGCGCCTGTCGTTGCGTTCCGGATTGACGATGTCGAAATCGACGCCGAGAGCGGAGAACCGGCCCGACTTCATCATGCGCAGATCGTTGGCCGGCCCCTGGTCGGTCCAGCCGCCCTGCCCGTCGTTGAGCTTCTCGTCTTTGAACCCCATATTGAACGCCTCTCTGAAGTCGACCGCCGCAGTACGAGGCGATTCGACCCGGATACGCAAGTCGATGGAGGCGTCACCGATTTTTCCGGAGGACGGAATCGCGCCGAGCCGGAACACGTAATACTGATTGCCCCATTCCCGGTCATCCTGAATCAGCAGCGTGAAATCGCCTTCGACGGTGACGGTCCTGCCGCCGCAGCCGAACCGGAGCGAACGGGCCTTCCCTCTGAAAATGCAGATTTCTCCGAACTCTTTCGGCAGCACAATCTTTTTACCGTCGACCAGGACATCGTCCGGCTCGCCGAGCGGCATGTTCATGACCAGCGCAAGCGCTGCGGTGTCCACCGGCGGAGCCGCCTTGAAGCGGGCGGAATAGGCGATTCCGCCGTTCCCGGCAGCAACCGCCGAAACCGCGGTATGGAATCCGCTCCACTCGCCGGAGGTTTCGAACCGGTCAGGGCTGAGCCGGGGAAACCCCGCATCCGCCTTGAAATCGTCCGCCCGGAGAACCTCGCCGCGCCAGTCGGGCGCATACCAGGTCCAACGCAGCGCGAGCTTGCCGACGGTCAGGTTTCCGAGAGAATCGATGGCGGGGCTGGCCGGCAACGCCCCGCCGGAGGGGGGAGGCAGCAGCCGGAAATCCGCTGCAAACTTCCAGTCCGACACCTCCCGGCCGGTTCCCTTCGGAATCAGCCGGATCGTGAACGTACTGATTTTGAAAGAACGGTTATCCTGCACGTGAACCCGGAAATCGCCGGAAATCCGGATCTGCCGCTCCGGCAGGACGATGACGACCTGTCCAGCTTCACGGTCAAGCATGGTTACGCCGTTCTCCTCTTCAGGGAGCATGACCTCGCTGCCGCCGACATAGAGCGCAACGCCGGGGCGGCCGGCCGGAATATCGACCGCCAGCGCCAGCGAATTGGTCGCAATGGGAATCCCCGCCGTGAGCGCATAATCACAGCGAAACGCATTTTCTCCAGTCGCCGTCACATTCTCGATCACATCGAATACGTTGTCCGAACCTCCGGCCGGGAGTTTGCCGCACAATTCATATCGGCCGCCGGAGTGCTTCGGGTACCCGGCAGCCGGCTTCAGAGCCGACTGGCTGCTTCCTTTCCATCCCGGCCCGAAATGCTGAAGAAACACCTGCACCGGACCGATATCGAATCGTCCCTGCGGCTCGAACCGCAAGGTTTCCGGCAACCGGTCGGCCGCCGCCGCAACGATGGTCAATCCGAGCACGGCCAACGGAAGAATCCACTTTCGCATCAACATATTCTCTCCTCTGTAATTACTGGGCATTCGGCCACAGGTTCCAATACTGGTTGTAGACGGTTTTCAAAGTCGGGTCGGAAGTCGGGCGCGACGTCACGGACGGATCATAAATCTCGTTCCAGACGATGCGGGAGCGGACGTGCCCGTCGTAAAAGGCCGCATTCAGCCCGTTGCCGTGACGGTAGGCGGGCATGACGTTGACACCGCCGTTGTGCTGGTTCTTTTCACCGTAGAGCCGATAGCTGTTCGCCTTATCGTACTCGACATTCCAGTCGGTGGCATCCATGACCAGAAGTTTGCCGGAAGGATTTTTCAGGCGTCCGATCTTGATGCAGCGTATCTCCGGAATCTTCCAGCTCGGGCCGTACTCATTGTTCCGGCCGTAGGAGTACTGTATGTTGGCGTATCCGCCGTCACGCTGGGAAGCGACCTCGTTCAGCGAGATCGATGCCTCCGGACACAGAAAGCCGCGGCTCCAGTATTGCGGAGAGTTGGGGTTATAGGCGACCCCGACCGTTCTGAGGTACGCCCGGTTGCCGGTCCAGCTCTCGATGTAGACACCGTTGATGACATAGACGTTCGGGAGTCCGAACCCGTCACTGTCGCCGCTGTACAACTGTTCGGCGGTTCCCAGCTGCTTCAGGTTGCCCGCGCACCTGGTGCTCCTTGCCCGGCCGCGCGCCTGGTTCAGCGCCGGCAACAGCATCGAAGCGAGAATCGCAATGATCGCGACAACGACCAGAAGTTCTATCAGCGTAAAAGGGTTACGCATAATATAGAGTATGTGAAAAAGGAGAAAAAAGCCTCCGATGCCGCCCGGCGGAAAAAACGCAGCGGGCACCGCACACACAAAGCTGCGAGGGAAATTCATCTTCCCCGCGAAGTCCCGGACAATTCGCATGGACGTCAAGCGGAAAACACGGTCAGCCCCCTGCCGTCTCCGGCAGCCGTGAAACCGTGAAGCGCAAACCGGACCATGTACCATAACTATAACCGCAACCCGTTAAAACCAAGGAGACCGAGCCATGAAAAAAAACGCCGCAAAACATAACATACTCTATATTATACGATATTGCAATCACCATGCCAGCAGATATACCCCGTAGGGCTTCAGCACGACCTCTTCCGGGATCGCCGGCAGCTTTTCGGAGCTGACGCTTCCGCCGCTTATGCCGACCGACTCCACGGAGGGCAGCACCGTTTCCGGCGCGGGCGACAGGTTCAGCAGATCGAGCGTTACGGTCACCTCGCGGTCGCTCTTGTTGACCAGCAGCAGCCCTCGCCGTTCCGGATTCCGGAAGGCGAGGCACTCCACCTCCGGAGAACTCGTCGCACTCTTCAGATACTCTCCCTTCAGATAACGGTTCGCCACAGCAAAGACCGCCGCGGCCGGACGCGGCTCATTGTCGGCGGAAAAGAGCCCGAACGTCCCGCCGCCGCGCGAATGCCAGGTCTGCGCGATTTCGACGTCGGCCTTCACCAGATGGTGCAGCACCGAGGCGAACCAGGCCGCGCCGATCCGGTTCGCCTGCCGGGGATCGTGCGGCTTCCAGTTGAAGTTGATATTGTATTCGGTCAGGGCGAGCTCGACCGGCCTGCCGGGCCGTTCCTCCTCCGCCATCGCCCGGATCGCGCGGGCATCCTCCCCGAACGAAGCGGTTCCGGCCATCAGGTAGGCGGTCGGCGTTTTGACCGAACCGGTCAGATACTTGTGATAGCTGATGAAATCGGTCTCCTCCCCGCAGTGGCGGTAGAAGTCGCGGATCGCGCCGACCGACGGCCAGCACGGGGCATAACCGCCGATCCGGATCGATGGATCGACCTTCCGCATTGCGGCGGCTGCTTCGTTGTACATCTTCCAGAGCGAGCGGTCCTCTTCGATCTTCTTGAAGTAGACTTCGTTGTAAATCTCCCAGTAGCGCAAATCGAACTTGCGTTTCAAATTCAGCTCCCGGACGAGATCCGCGCAGAGCGACGCAAACAGCCGGCGTCCCTCCGGCGTTTTCGGATTCACATAGGATGGAATCTTGTTGAAGCAGATCATCACGTCCCATTCCGGATTCGCGCTCTTGAGCTTCGATATGGTCAGCGCCAGCTTTTCGTACTGCGGATTCCGAAGCTTGTCCGGGTAGACGCTTTCGAGATTCCAGCCGGAGTGAAAGCGATAGAGGCGGCAGCCGACCGACTTCATCTTTTCGAGGTATTCGTCGAACTTCGGGTTGTCGGCGGACTGCACGTCGGTTTCGTTCGTGCTGAAGACATTCGGATGAATCTTTCCCGCCGGAGAGCTGAAATCGACGGTCACTTCGACCGTGCCGGAATGCGTCTCGCACTTTTTCCCGGCCGCCGCGGCGAGGTTTCCGGCGTCAGCGGAACGCTCCAGCAGCAGCGCCCCGAGCAGAAGCTGCGAGGATTCGGCGGTCACATTCAGCGGAATCAGCTTGTTTTCCTCCTTCGAGACAACCATGCGGATATTCGAGAATGCGAGAGAAGCGATCTCCTTCCCCGGATGCGGGTTGACCCACGGCAGAACCGTCAGGTGGAACTCCGCCTGCCCCGAAGAAAAGGTTCCGACGTAAAGCGCGGCCTGCGGCTCGCGGTTGCGGAAGCTGCCGCACAGTTCGAACTCCTCCCGCAGCGGAATGCGCACTTCGGTTCCGTCGGCATAGCGGACGCGGATATGCGCCATCTCCTGCATGACGTCGCCCTGCCAGTATTCGGCAAGCAGCAGCGCGATCCCGGCGGCCTTCGCGCCGACCGGAATTTCAACTGTATCCGGCAGCGAAGGGAATGCATTGCAGCGCAAGGCGATCATGTTTCCGGGGGCGAATGAAAGGCCGAACGGCTTCTTCTCCAGCGCCTCCCGGCACTCTTTTCCGAAGAAGTCGAATAGCGGATAGTCGGCGGCCCGGACGGAAAGTTTCGCAAGGTCGAGCGGCCGCTGCCCTCCGGAAGCCGCGGCGGCGGCGGGAACCGGCGTTCCGGTCTCCCGGGCGGGCGGCAGAACCGTGACTTCGACCGTGCGCTTCGCACTCTCCCCGCCCGCCGAAACCGTCACCTCGAACCGGTGCCTGCCGACGGCGGAAACGCCCGGCACCCAGACGAACCGGTTCGGCGCGGAGCCGTCCCCGGCAGGCCTGTACGCCGCCGCCGGAGCGGTAGTCAGAAGAATCCGCTCCACCCGCGCATACGGCGTTTTTTCGGACATCAGCGCAAGCGTCGGACCGGCCTGCGCACGGTTCCAGCTCCCGAAATTGATCCAGCGGAATGTGCCGCTCCTGCCGAAACTCCACTTCAGCTCCTTCTCCGGGCGGCGCAAACAGAGGGCGCCGCCGGAAGCGCGTACCCAGACCGTGTAGCTTCTGCCGTCCTGCGGAAGCGGGAATGAGAGCAGCGTATGATAATCGCTTCCGGCCGTGACCGCTCCATCCGCTTCGATCTTCGAATACTTCGCCGCGAGTTTCCCGGCCGCGTAATTATGGAGATTCGGAGGAATGAGGCGCGTTTCCCCGTTGAACGAGCAGCTTGCCGGCGCGTCGCCGGTGCCGGAGACCGTGACCGACAGCGCAAACGGCTCGCCGGCCCGGACGGTTTCGGGATAGTCCAGCTTTTCGATGACGGGAGCGGCGGAGAGGAGTGCGCCCCCCAGCGCTGCGGCTGCAAACAACATTGTTTTCATAAAAGATCGCTTTCGTCAGATTGTTACAGAAGCGGAACGTTGATTCCGAGGTTATCCTCGTAAAGCGCTCCGGAGAAGGTGTAGTAGAAGCCGGCCCACCCGGATGCATTCTGCTTGACCTTGCTGTATTTCGAGCCCGACCAGCCGCGGATTTCATGGTACTGGATCGAATCGACATGGCCGTCGAACATCCACATATTGCAGCGCCCGCTGTGCCAGAAAACCGGCAGCGAACGGCCGGAGACATAATTTCCGTAGCTCATGCGGTAATCCGGCTTGCTGCCCGTGGCGGAGAGGCTCGCCCCGTCGCCGCCGAGAAAGAGCTCGGAGGGCCTGATCGCAGCATACGCCTTCGCCTTGAAGTCGACAATCGATTTCCCGGAGCCCACCAGCACCGCGGCGTAGGAGTGATAGCTGCTTGCGGGAACGAATCCCGGCAGACGCTTCGAATTCGGGCAGTAGAACACCTTGCGGTCCGATCCGGCAGTGATGTAATTTAATTTTTTCAACTGTCCGCTCCAGGTCGGATTCGAATCGTTCGGCTGGGTTTCCCGGCAGTAGAGCTGTTCGTTATGATCGTTCATATACATGCGCATCGCCATGAAACACTGCTTCTGATTGCCGGTGCAGGCCGTGGCGTGCGCCCGGCCCCGCGCCTGCTGCAGCGCCGGCAGCAGCATCGATGCGAGAATCGTGATGATTGCAATAACCACCAGAAGTTCGATCAGAGTGAACGGTTTGCGCATAATAACGGGTATGTGAAACGAAACAGCATTGCCGCCGGGCAAGAAAAGCGCGGTATGCGCCGCGCAGCGGATGTGAACGGACTGCACGGTTCGGCGGCAGCCGAAGCGGGCAGCGAGGAGCAGGTGCGACGAAGGTGAACGCAGCGGAGCGAAGGCCCTCTGCCGCAGCC